>NZ_JASJVL010000075.1:0-210 GCF_035019745.1 Pseudomonas sp. 10S5 | reverse complement strand
GATCACCTCCTTAATCGAAGACCTCAGCTTCTTCACAAGTTCCCACACGAATTGCTTGATTCATTGAAAAAGACGATAGCAGTAGCTCCAAGCTTTTAGCTACCAGCTTCAAGCTTGATGGCGATAGGCATCAAGATTGGGTCTGTAGCTCAGTTGGTTAGAGCGCACCCCTGATAAGGGTGAGGTCGGCAGTTCGAATCTGCCCAGACC
>NZ_JASJVL010000074.1:0-213 GCF_035019745.1 Pseudomonas sp. 10S5 | reverse complement strand
GCTCAGTTAAAGCTGCGCTATATCCATACCTCCGCCCATTGGAACAACCCAGTGACTAAGCGACATGGGGAGGGCCTAAAGCTTTTTTACTTTAATGCACCGACGGAAAACGGCATACGCATCCAACACCCTCAGTTAATCAAGGGCCAACGATGAAGATCAAAAAGCTGTGGATATTATTGGGTCTAGCAATGATTGCAGGATGCCAGGCCG
>NZ_JASJVL010000073.1:0-214 GCF_035019745.1 Pseudomonas sp. 10S5 | reverse complement strand
AAACCTATCAAGGCTGGATAGAAATACCGGAAGAAGCCCGTCAACTGATGCGCTACTCCATCGCTCGACGCTGTGCCAAATACCCTGAACGCCCAGCATCCTGGCACCCCAGCCTGACCCTGGGGCTTGCACCCGGCGGTATCGTACAAGTATGGGTGTGGGATGAGTGTTTACGCCGAGTCGCCTTCAACCGCGTACAAGTCGAAGTCGAGCC
>NZ_JASJVL010000072.1:0-216 GCF_035019745.1 Pseudomonas sp. 10S5 | reverse complement strand
GAAAGCCGGTTATCTACTGGAAATCTCGAGAAAACCCTGGCCGACGCAAGCCCAAGCGCAAAGGGGTGAAGTCCTGCGTGTCGAGCCGAAACTTGAGCATTACGTCTATCCGGGGCATTTTCTGGAGGACGATCACGGCAAAAAACTATCCACCCACGACCTGCAACGGCATCGCACTGATTTTCAACTGGCTGATGGCACCAGCGATCAACCGCT
>NZ_JASJVL010000071.1:0-224 GCF_035019745.1 Pseudomonas sp. 10S5 | reverse complement strand
GACAGCAGTTATGGGAATGATTTAAGCAATGTAGCGAAGTTGCATGATCTTTATCACGCACCTATAAAGTTGGAGAAAGGTGGTTTTGGGGAACCAAATTCGTACGCCTACCGAAAAATCTACGTCAACGGTATTGGAACCGTGGTGGGCGAAAAAGACAGCAAGCTCGGTTCAAGCCTAGGGCGTGGCGAGACTGGCGTGGCAGAGCGTGTGCAGTCGGTATT
>NZ_JASJVL010000070.1:0-227 GCF_035019745.1 Pseudomonas sp. 10S5 | reverse complement strand
GTGCTGACCAACGACATCCAAGGCGCTGATCGCATTCCGAGCGGTCCGATTGTTGGCGGTACTTTTGTCGGTACATATGGCACGTTGGTGCTGGCGGTGGATGGCTCTTACACCTACACCCTCAATCCCCATGATCCGAGTTTCATCAAGCTGCATGATGGAGGCAATGGCACTGATACGTTCACCTACACCCTCAAGGATGCGGACGGCGACACCAGCCAGGCAAA
>NZ_JASJVL010000069.1:0-228 GCF_035019745.1 Pseudomonas sp. 10S5 | reverse complement strand
GCCGTAACGGGGCTGAGCAAAAGCGGCTCAGACCCCAGCGACGGACAACGGCTAATCCAACACATTGCCAATGATGAGACCCATCCGCTGCATCGGATGTTATGGCCAGCGCTTGAGTCCCAGGATACGAACGCACCCTATGTTCAATCCACCGTCCCAGACATCAACAGTGGCGATGGGCTGTTTCGGCCCAATGCACTGCTGGCCGCTGTCAGTTGTGAGGTCATT
>NZ_JASJVL010000068.1:0-232 GCF_035019745.1 Pseudomonas sp. 10S5 | reverse complement strand
AATATTTCCATCCCATCGGGCTTCGGCCGGTACGCCATAGGCTTGGCCTCGGGAAATAGATGGGTTTCTTCCCACACAGTATTCAAGGGACTCAATCGACATACTCCACATACCGCGCCATCAAGTTTGGACGCTGGAAGGTGTTGATTTGATCAATCTTGCCGCGCATGGCGTAGAGTTCTTGCTCGAAGGTAGCATCGTCCATATCGATCCAAAACCTTGGATTGCGGCG
>NZ_JASJVL010000067.1:0-239 GCF_035019745.1 Pseudomonas sp. 10S5 | reverse complement strand
AACTGCACATCCAGGCCGCTAAACAGGCCGTGTTCCTTGAGCACTTCAAGGATGATGTCCGGCACACTCATCTGTTGAAACGAACGGCGATGGCTGCTGTGTTCCAGGTAGGCCAGATAGGGTTTCAGCACCGCGACGTAGTGCGTCAGCCGCGCGCAGGAATTGCTTTTATGGATCGAGTGGATGTGCCCATGCAGACCTTCGCCGTCCGGGCCGAAGCTGAGAAAAGCCGCTTTGTG
>NZ_JASJVL010000066.1:0-242 GCF_035019745.1 Pseudomonas sp. 10S5 | reverse complement strand
GCAGGACTTCACCCCTTTGCGCTTGGGCTTGCGTCGGCCAGGGTTTTCTCGAGATTTCCAGTAGATAACCGGCTTTCTGGAAATCGTAATCCCGATGGACCACATGGCTGGTACGTGCCGCCAGGCGCACGCCAAACTCATGGATCGAATACGTTTCGGGCACCCTGCCGCTAAGCGGTTTGAACGGCAGCGCCACCTTTGCTTTATGGGGAAACATCCCTTCGTCATCGGCGAAAATCAAC
>NZ_JASJVL010000065.1:0-245 GCF_035019745.1 Pseudomonas sp. 10S5 | reverse complement strand
ATCATCCTTGAAGTGCTCAAGGAACACGGCCTGTTTAGCGGCCTGGATGTGCAGTTCCACGGTGACGTGAGCCGCGCTACGCTGCGCGAATACTGCGTTCAGTACGACGAAAGTGACCTGCACTTCGTGAATCGACTGTGCGAAGAAGACGGCTGGTTCTATCGTTTCGAGCATTCGGCTGACGGCCATCGGTTGATTTTCGCCGATGACGAAGGGATGTTTCCCCATAAAGCAAAGGTGGCGCT
>NZ_JASJVL010000064.1:0-247 GCF_035019745.1 Pseudomonas sp. 10S5 | reverse complement strand
CGTTAGCTCAGTTGGTAGAGCAGTTGGCTTTTAACCAATTGGTCGTAGGTTCGAATCCCACACGACCCACCATTTTCTGCCGGGTTGTACCGGGTTGAATCTTAGGGAGTGATGCCAAAAGCATCACCCAATCTAAAAGGCACCTTTTACTAGGTGCCTTTTTGTATAACCGGGGTATAGCGCAGTCCGGTAGCGCGCCTGCTTTGGGAGCAGGATGTCAGGAGTTCGAATCCCCTTACCCCGACCA
>NZ_JASJVL010000063.1:0-250 GCF_035019745.1 Pseudomonas sp. 10S5 | reverse complement strand
GGCGTCCCCTAGGGGACTCGAACCCCTGTTACCGCCGTGAAAGGGCGGTGTCCTAGGCCACTAGACGAAGGGGACGCTGCCCGGAACATACACTGTATGTCCCAGTGTCCAAAACGTGATCCGAAGATCTCGTTCTGGTTTCACCAGACCTGTCCTAGAACACGTCTGCTTCAAAATGGAGCGGGAAACGAGACTCGAACTCGCGACCCCGACCTTGGCAAGGTCGTGCTCTACCAACTGAGCTATTCCC
>NZ_JASJVL010000062.1:0-254 GCF_035019745.1 Pseudomonas sp. 10S5 | reverse complement strand
ACTCCCATGCAGGCGCTGACGGTCGCGGAAAACTGTGACGTAAAAACCACCTCCATTTACCAGGACGCGCTGCAAGCGAAACTGCACATGATCGCTAAAGGCTGGCCCGCCGAGATGCTGGAAATTATTACGCCGCCCTCCACGGAGTTAGCGATCGACCCGCAGGATCGACAGGCGCCCCGGGAAAAAAGAGTGTTTGCGGGCCTACAACTCAAGCGAACAGTACGCGGAGAGTTGTCGCGTGTGTATTTGCG
>NZ_JASJVL010000061.1:0-257 GCF_035019745.1 Pseudomonas sp. 10S5 | reverse complement strand
ATCATCCTTGAAGTGCTCAAGGAACACGGCCTGTTTAGCGGCCTGGATGTGCAGTTCCACGGTGACGTGAGCCGCGCCACGCCACGTGAATACTGCGTTCAGTACGACGAAAGCGACCTGCACTTCGTGAATCGACTGTGCGAAGAAGACGGCTGGTTTTATCGTTTCGAGCATTCGGCCGACGGCCATCGGTTGATTTTCGCCGATGACGAAGGGATGTTTCCCCATAAAGCAAAGGTGGCGCTGCCGTTCAAACC
>NZ_JASJVL010000060.1:0-257 GCF_035019745.1 Pseudomonas sp. 10S5 | reverse complement strand
GCGGCTCACGTCACCGTGGAACTGCACATCCAGGCCGCTAAACAGGCCGTGTTCCTTGAGCACTTCAAGGATGATGTTCGGCACGCTCATCTGTTGAAACGAGCGGCGATGGCTGCTGTGTTCCAGGTACGCCAGATAGGGTTTCAGCACCGCGACGTAGTGCGTCAGTCGCGCGCAGGCGTTGCTTTTATGGATCGAGTGGATGTGCCCATGCAGACCTTCGCCGTCCGGGCCGAAGCTGAGAAAAGCCGCTTTGT
>NZ_JASJVL010000059.1:0-273 GCF_035019745.1 Pseudomonas sp. 10S5 | reverse complement strand
GATCATGAAAGTTTCAGATTTTCGTTATGGTCAAAACGATCACAGTTTTGGGCATACCTACTAATTTTCGGAAAAGGCTTCTTTTTGTTTCTTTTCCCGTTAAGCGTAATAACATTCATCGCACTTGGACTTTCATTAAAAGTATCTTGGATCGATTTTGCCGATGAATTAATTTCAGGACTTTACTCTTGGCTTCTAGGCGTCCCTCTTTTCTGCTGGGCCCTCGCTTCAATAGTCATGCGCTATTTCCCTAAGCTCTGGGTCAAACCCTCC
>NZ_JASJVL010000058.1:0-278 GCF_035019745.1 Pseudomonas sp. 10S5 | reverse complement strand
ACATACCCACATTTTTAAAGAACGATTAAAACGATTAAACTTTCTAATCAAAGATCAGAAATCAACACTCACCATCGCTTGATGGAGTGCTCATTTCTAAGCTTTACAGAAGCAGTAAATGGTGGAGCCAAACGGGATCGAACCGTTGACCTCCTGCGTGCAAGGCAGGCGCTCTCCCAGCTGAGCTATGGCCCCATAACAAAATTGGTGGGTCTGGGCAGATTCGAACTGCCGACCTCACCCTTATCAGGGGTGCGCTCTAACCAACTGAGCTACAG
>NZ_JASJVL010000057.1:0-280 GCF_035019745.1 Pseudomonas sp. 10S5 | reverse complement strand
GGCGCAGCGGACGGGACTCGAACCCGCGACCCCCGGCGTGACAGGCCGGTATTCTAACCGACTGAACTACCGCTGCGTGTCGCTCGGACTTCCATCCGATTAACTCTTTTTCGAAACAGACCTTCGGATGCCTGTTTCAGTGAAACCCTAAAAGGACCGCTCTGAAAGCGTTCCAGTCTCAGACCGTACAAGCCGATCTAAAAAATATGGCGCAGCGGACGGGACTCGAACCCGCGACCCCCGGCGTGACAGGCCGGTATTCTAACCGACTGAACTACCG
>NZ_JASJVL010000056.1:0-304 GCF_035019745.1 Pseudomonas sp. 10S5 | reverse complement strand
CGACATCTCGACCCGACAACAGCTGAATACGACCGCAAGATTGGCCGCAATCCAAGGTTCTGGATCGATATGGACGATGCTACCTTCGAGCAAGAACTCTACGACATGCGCGGCAAGATCGATCAAATCGACACCTTCCAACGCCCGAACTTGATGGCGCGGTATGTGGAGTATGTGGATTGAGTCCCTTGAATACCGTGTGGGAAGAAACCCACCTATTTCCCGAAGCCAAGCCTATGGCGTACCGGCCGAAGCCCGATGGGATGGAAATATTCTTGCAAACACCTTGGGAAACGCTGGTTGA
>NZ_JASJVL010000055.1:0-305 GCF_035019745.1 Pseudomonas sp. 10S5 | reverse complement strand
CCGGGAGCGAATAAGGGCCGGAAGTTGATGACGATGTCGCGGTAGCGATGGGCGATGTACAGCACGTTCGTCACTAAACCCTGACGATCCGGGATGGTAGCGATGTAAGCATCGAACTCGTAAAAAGGCGCAGTGAGTTCACCGATGGTGCCGTTCTTTTTGTACTCGCCGTTGTTGTCGTAATCGAAGAGGGTGACAAGGCCGGTGCGACGGTTGATTTCCCAGATGGGGCCTCGGGAGGGTTTGACCCAGAGCTTAGGGAAATAGCGCATGACTATTGAAGCGAGGGCCCAGCAGAAAAGAGG
>NZ_JASJVL010000054.1:0-314 GCF_035019745.1 Pseudomonas sp. 10S5 | reverse complement strand
ACCTTGCCTCGGGTCGGCATGGAAGTGTTGATTTCCTACCTGGAAGGCGACGCCGACCGGCCGGTTGTCATGGGCTGTTTGCCGAACAGCCGAAACCCGGTGCCTTACGAGTTACCGGCGAACAAAACCAAAAGCGTGTTCCGTAGCCGCAGCTCCAAGGCCAGCCAAGGCTTTAACGAAGTCTCCTTTGAAGATCGCAACGGCGCTGAGTTGGTCTACCTGCGCGCCCAACGCGACATGGAGCAACTGGTTCAGAACGACAGCCGCCTTGAAGTGCGCGGCCAGCGCTTGGAAACGATCAAGGGCAACAGCGT
>NZ_JASJVL010000053.1:0-330 GCF_035019745.1 Pseudomonas sp. 10S5 | reverse complement strand
CCCATGACAACCGGCCGGTCGGCGTCGCCTTCCAGGTAGGAAATCAACACTTCCATGCCGACCCGAGGCAAGGTCACTGCGCCATAACTGTTGCCTGCCCAGCTCGATGCCACCCGAACCCAGCCACTGCTGGTTTCGTCATCCGGCGTGCGGCGGTCCCAGTGAAACTTGACCTTCACCCGGCCGAATTTATCGCAGTGGATTTCTTCGCCTTCAGGACCCGTGACCTTGGCGGTTTGGGTGCTGTGAATCCGCGGTTTGGGATGGCGCAGGGCGGGACGAAACTGGATCGTTTCCGGGATGGCGGTAAAGGAATTCCGATACCCCTGA
>NZ_JASJVL010000052.1:0-338 GCF_035019745.1 Pseudomonas sp. 10S5 | reverse complement strand
GCTGCCACGGTATCGAACAGGCCGATAAAACCGATGCGGATATCTTTTTTGTATTGGCCAATGAATTCCGGGCTGAAGGCGATCTTTTGGCTATTAAGTGCAACCCCAAAGGGGCCATTACGAGCTTTGGCGACTTCTGTGGCAAAGTGCCTGGCCGCTGCTGCGCCTCGACTGAAACCGAAGACATCAAACATGATGTGGGTGATTTCATTATTAGGATCTTGCTTGTATATATCCCGAATATGTCGACCTATCGCAACGAATACCGACTGCACACGCTCTGCCACGCCAGTCTCGCCACGCCCTAGGCTTGAACCGAGCTTGCTGTCTTTTTCGCC
>NZ_JASJVL010000051.1:0-430 GCF_035019745.1 Pseudomonas sp. 10S5 | reverse complement strand
TGCCGCTAAGCGGTTTGAACGGCAGCGCCACCTTTGCTTTATGGGGAAACATCCCTTCGTCATCGGCGAAAATCAACTGATGGCCGTCAGCCGAATGCTCAAAACGATAAAACCAGCCGTCTTCTTCGCACAGTCGATTCACGAAATGCAGGTCGCTTTCGTCGTACTGAACGCAATACTCACGCGGCGTGGCGCGGCTCACGTCACCGTGGAACTGCACATCCAGGCCGTCAAACAGCCCATGCTCCTTCAATACCTCAAGGATGATCGCGGGCACGCTCATCTGTTGGAACGAGCGGCGGTGGCTGCTGTGTTCCAAATACGCCAGATAGGGTTTCAGCACCGCGACGTAGTGTGTCAGCCGCGCGCCGGAGTTGCTTTTATGGATCGAGTGGATGTGCCCATGCAGACCTTCGCCGTCCGGGCCGAA
>NZ_JASJVL010000050.1:0-461 GCF_035019745.1 Pseudomonas sp. 10S5 | reverse complement strand
CGAGCGATGGAGTAGCGCATCAGTTGACGGGCTTCTTCCGGTATTTCTATCCAGCCTTGATAGGTTTGAGGCTCGACTGAGGATTGCCAACGCACGAAGACCCGTTTCGGGAGATCGGCACCGGTGACAAAACTCCCGTTTCCACCGGTATCCGCCCATCCGTGGGCATATTCGATGCCGTCGTTCCGAAAAGCTCCGATGCCGATAGCCCCGCCGCCTCTGCGTGGAAAGAATCGGTTATTGATATCCACTACCGCGCTCATCTCGACCCAACCCGTCATATACCTTGGTGCAGAAAACCGTAAATCCCACCAAGGGTGATGGGGGTCATTAACGCCGGACAATGGGTCGGCGGCCTGGCATCCTGCGATCAGAGCTAGACCCAGTAATGCGGCGAGTTTTCTGATAATCATCCGGGATCACCAACTGCCATACGGAATACCGAAGCGTTCGATGTATTG
>NZ_JASJVL010000049.1:0-488 GCF_035019745.1 Pseudomonas sp. 10S5 | reverse complement strand
AAGTTGATGACGATATCGCGGTAGCGGTGGGCGATGTACAGCACGTTCGTCACTAAACCCTGACGATCCGGGATGGTCGCGATGTAGGCATCGAACTCGTAAAACGGCGCAGTGAGTTCACCGATAGTGCCGTTCTTTTTATACTCGCCGTTGTTGTCGTAATCAAAGAGGGTGACGAGACCGGTGCGGCGGTTGATTTCCCAGATCGGGCCTCGGGAGGGTTTGACCCAGAGTTTAGGGAAATAGCGCATGACTACGGAGGCGATGACCCAGCACAGAAGAGGAATACCTAACAGCCAAGAATAAAACCCCAGAATTAGATCTTCCGCTAGGTAGCTCCAGGACTCGTTTAGAGATAGTCCAACAGCGATGAATGCAAATACGCTCAGCGGGAGTAAAAAAAGAAAAAAACCTTTTCCGAAAATTAGTAGGTATGCCCAAAACTGTGATCGTTTTGACCATAACGAAAATCTGAAACTTTCATGATC
>NZ_JASJVL010000048.1:0-548 GCF_035019745.1 Pseudomonas sp. 10S5 | reverse complement strand
ACATACCCACATTTTTAAAGAACGATTAAAACGATTAAACTTTCTAATCAAAGATCAGAAATCAACACTCACCATCGTCGATGGAGTGCTCATTTCTAAGCTTTACGTCGCGTCAGTACTCAAGCAGTAAGTGGTGGAGCCAAACGGGATCGAACCGTTGACCTCCTGCGTGCAAGGCAGGCGCTCTCCCAGCTGAGCTATGGCCCCGTATTTCTACAGGCGTTTCCCACACAAATTGGTGGGTCTGGGCAGATTCGAACTGCCGACCTCACCCTTATCAGGGGTGCGCTCTAACCAACTGAGCTACAGACCCGATCTCGGGTACCCGAACTGCCGACCTCACCCTGCTCTTTACCTCAAAGCCTGGAGTGCGCTCTAACCAACCGAGCTGCAGACCAAATCTCGGGTGCTGACTAATCGTCTTTTTCAATGAATCAAGCAATTCGTGTGGGAACTTGTGAAGAAGCTGAGGTCTTCGATTAAGGAGGTGATCCAGCCGCAGGTTCCCCTACGGCTACCTTGTTACGACTTCACCCCAGTCATGAATC
>NZ_JASJVL010000047.1:0-632 GCF_035019745.1 Pseudomonas sp. 10S5 | reverse complement strand
GGCAATGGCACTGATACGTTCACCTACACCCTCAAGGATGCGGACGGCGACACCAGCCAGGCAAACCTGGTGTTGCAGGTTCACAACAACGATGACCCGGTACTGATAACCGGTTTGAACGGCGAGGGCACTGACGCTACGGTTTATGAAAAAAACCTTGGCACTGGCAGCAGCCCGGATGCTGCTGCGCTGACGCAAACCGGCACGTTCACCGTGACTGCCGCCGACGGCCTGCAAAGCCTGTCCATCGGCGGCCTTAATGTGGTGGCGGCGGGGGTGGCCAGTGGTGTCGGCCAATCGTTAACCACCGGGTTGGGTAACACCCTGACCATCACCGGTTTTAACACCGCAACCGGCGTAGTCACTTACAGCTACACCTTGAACGGCGCCGATACCCACCCGACGGGCGACGGCGCCAACAGCCTTATCGAACATTTCAATGTGGTTGCCACCGACACGGAAGGCTCGGTGAGTAATGCTTCGTTGAACGTCAGTGTGGTGGATGACGTACCCACCGCGATCAACGACAGCAACCTAAACATAGCGTCCGAAAGTCTGCTTACCCTGACCGGTAACGTGCTGACCAACGACATCCAAGGCGCTGATCGCATTCCGAGCGGTCCGATTGTTGG
>NZ_JASJVL010000046.1:0-750 GCF_035019745.1 Pseudomonas sp. 10S5 | reverse complement strand
CGATGGTGAGTGTTGATTTCTGATCTTTGATTAGAAAGTTTAATCGTTTTAATCGTTCTTTAAAAATGTGGGTATGTGATAGAAAGTTAGACCGGGCAGCGCTTTCACTGGCGGTGTCACGGGCTAAGGTAAAATTTGTGAGCGCTCTTTATTGAGCATGCGAATTTTCGGCGAATGTCGTCTTCATAGTATAACCAGATTGCTTGGGGTTATATGGTCAAGTGAAGAAGCGCATACGGTGGATGCCTTGGCAGTCAGAGGCGATGAAAGACGTGGTAGCCTGCGAAAAGCTTCGGGGAGTCGGCAAACAGACTGTGATCCGGAGATGTCTGAATGGGGGAACCCAGCTGTCATAAGACAGTTACCTTACACTGAATACATAGGTGTATGGAGCGAACCAGGGGAACTGAAACATCTAAGTACCCTGAGGAAAAGAAATCAACCGAGATTCCCTTAGTAGTGGCGAGCGAACGGGGACCAGCCCTTAAGTTGCATTGAGATTAGCGGAACACTCTGGAAAGGGTGGCCATAGTGGGTGATAGCCCTGTACGCGAAAATCCCTTTGCAATGAAATCGAGTAGGACGGGGCACGAGAAACCTTGTCTGAATATGGGGGGACCATCCTCCAAGGCTAAATACTACTGACTGACCGATAGTGAACTAGTACCGTGAGGGAAAGGCGAAAAGAACCCCGGAGAGGGGAGTGAAATAGATCCTGAAACCGTATGCGTACAAGCAGTGGGAGCCCAC
>NZ_JASJVL010000045.1:0-1359 GCF_035019745.1 Pseudomonas sp. 10S5 | reverse complement strand
AGCGGTAGTTCAGTCGGTTAGAATACCGGCCTGTCACGCCGGGGGTCGCGGGTTCGAGTCCCGTCCGCTGCGCCATACATGTGTCGAACGTTCATTCGTGGACGATCAACACGCTGAAAAGCCCGCCTAGTGCGGGCTTTTTAGTTTTTTGGTGTTCGTAATCCGGATGGCCATGAGCATTGCGGTGTAGAATCCCCAACTGTCAGTCCGGGTCGCCCGTGTTTCCGAACGGCGTTGATCACACGTCAGCCTTGATGCAGACTTACCCCCGCGTTTCAGATCTACAGTTTTTTCTCCCAGGATTTTGAATGTCTAAATTACCGCGCTTTCGTACCGCATGCTGGGCCGCCGCCCTGCTGGCCGCCGCAGGCTGCTCATCGCCCAAACAGACGGTGTATGAGCATGAAAATTTTGACGATTCGGGAACGTTTTCAAGGAATTACCCGGTCTCCGACGCTGCCTCTTGCGAGGCAGCGCGTCGAGCCTTGCTCAGCCAAGGCTACATCATCACCAGCAATGACCCGAAAGTGATCAGTGGGCACAAGAGCTTCCAGCAAACAGGCGAGACCCATATGGAGATTAGCTTCAGTGTGGTTTGCGCAGCTGATGGCACGTCCAAGGGCGCTACTAAAGGCGCCACCATGTTTGCCAACGCCCTTCAGGACCGATATGCGCTGAAGAAGGTCAATAACTCTGCGAGCCTCGGCGTAGGCGTGCTGGGTTCGGTGTCGATGCCTATCGGGTCCACCGACGACTCCATGGTGAAAGTGGCCAGCGAGACGGTGGCATCACCCAAGTTCTATGACCGTTTCTTTGTGCTGGTGGAGAATTTCTTGCCGCCTGAAGTGAAAAAAGCGGCGAACATTTCTGAAAAGCCCAAAGCTGATCTGGGTATGCCAGAACCAGTAGCCCACGCCGCGACACCGGCGGCAGCGATGGTTGATGGTAAACACGCTGCCTCCGAGCCTGCTCCCATAAAAGAGCCGGTGCCAGCGCCAGCAAAAGATCCCGCGACTGAAGCGGCTCCTGCGGCTGAAACCAGCGAGCCTGTCGCCGCGCCAGCTGAGCCCGCAGCGATCAAGACCGAAATTGTTACGCCAGCGCCGACACCGCCTGCTCCTGCCGCAGAGCCAGTGTCGAGTCCGGCACCGGCTTCTGAAGCAACACCTGCCTCTGAGCCCTCACCTGCTACGATGGAAAAAACGACCTCGCCGTAAAGGCAGTTGGCAAAAAAAGCTGCTGAGACGTTATCGTCCAGCGGCTTTTTCATGGGTGCTATCCGAGGAACAGCTTGTAAGCCGGGTTTTCGCTTTCATCCCAATACGGGTAGCCGATTTCCGCCAACGCCGCCGGAATCAG
>NZ_JASJVL010000044.1:0-1380 GCF_035019745.1 Pseudomonas sp. 10S5 | reverse complement strand
AATATTCAACGCAGTTCAAGCGGTCCGCCATCAATGCTTTCCTTGAGCGCGGTCAAGGTTTTCGTCACATAGCCGCTCAATTTCAGATGGACCCTACGTTGCTCCGTCGTTGGGTGGCGGCCTACGAGCTGCACGGGGAAGCCAGCCTGCAGGGGCGTATGAAGGAACATGGTCCCGAGTTCAAACTGTCCGTTGTCCAGCACATGGAGCGTGAGAAGTTGTCATTTCGGCAAACGGCTGCGATTTTCAATCTGGGCAATTCAACGCAGATAGGCAGATGGCAGCAGCAATATTACAGTGGCGGCATCGAAGCCCTGACGTCAGGGAAAAAAGGCCCACGTAACGTTATGCCAAAGCCCCCCGCCAAGCCCCGCAAACCGGCAGTGCTCACCGACGAAGAGCGCGCCCACAAAGAGTTGCTCGACGAACTTCAGTACCTGCGCATGGAGAACGCCTACCTAAAAAAGTTAAAGGTGTTAGGCGAGGAGGCGATGAGGCGGGACAAAGAAGCGAAGAAAAAGCCTGGGTAGTCACTGAGCTGAGGAGCGATTTTCCAATCGACGCCCTGCTCAAGCTGGTCGGCTTGGCACGCAGTACTTACTACTATCAGGTCAAGGTACTGGCTGCCGGGGATAAATTTGCTCCGCTGAAAGCCTCTATTCAGACTATCCAGGACCAGCATAAGGGCCGCTATGGCTATCGCCGGATGACCGCCACGCTGCTCAAGGGCGGGTGGATAGTGAACAGCAAAACGGTACGCAGGCTGATGGCCGAACTAAACCTCAAGTGCACGGTGCGAGCCAAGAAGTATAAATCGTACAAAGGCCCTGAGGGGCAGGTAGCACCTAACACGTTGGCTCGGCAATTCGAGGCCGACCAGCCGAATGAGAAATGGGTGACCGACGTTACCGAGTTCAAGGTAGCCGGTGAAAAGCTCTACCTGTCGCCGATACTGGACTTGTACAACGGAGAGATCGTGGCGTACCAGACAGACACCAGCCCTCGCTACGCCTTGGTGGGCAACATGCTGGAAAAGGCGTTGAAGCGCTTGCCAGAGGGCGCCAAACCGATGGTGCACTCGGATCAGGGCTGGCAGTACCGCTACCACATCTACCGAAATCGTCTGGAAGAAATGAGCTTGGAACAGAGTATGTCGCGCAAGGGTAACTGCCATGACAATGCCACGATGGAGAGCTTTTTCGGCACACTGAAATCAGAGTTTTTCTACCGGGAGCGCTTCGACAGCGTTGCTCAGTTAGAGGCTGGACTGGATGAATACATCCATTACTACAACCACGAACGTATCAAAATGAAGCTCAACGGCTTGAGTCCAGTGGCATACAGAACTCAGGCCGCGTAGCTTATTCAATCACTGTCCAA
>NZ_JASJVL010000043.1:0-1411 GCF_035019745.1 Pseudomonas sp. 10S5 | reverse complement strand
TGGGCAATGCGGTACTGCTTAAGCGCGAAGACTTGCAGCCGGTGTTCTCGTTCAAAATTCGCGGCGCTTACAACAAACTCACGTTGCTCAGCGAAGCCGAGTTGGCCCGGGGCGTCGTCACGGCGTCGGCGGGTAACCATGCGCAAGGCTTGGCATTGGCGGCCAAGGTACTGGGCGTCAAAGCCACCATCGTCATGCCCAAAACCACTCCCGAGATCAAGGTCGAAGGCGTGCGCTCGCGAGGCGGCATCGTGGTGTTGCACGGCGACTCGTTCCCCGAAGCACTGGCATTTTCGCTGAAACTGGTCGATGAAAAAGGCTACGTCTACGTTCATCCGTATGACGATCCTGACACCATCGCCGGCCAAGGCACCGTGGCAATGGAGATTCTGCGTCAACAGCCGGGGCGTTTAGACGCGATTTTTGTGCCGGTGGGCGGCGGCGGTTTGATTGCGGGCATCGCGGCCTACGTTAAATACTTGCGGCCAGACATCAAGGTCATCGGCGTCGAACCGGACGATTCCAACTGCCTGCAAGCGGCCATGGCGGCCGGTGAACGCGTGGTCTTGAGTCAGGTCGGGTTGTTTGCCGACGGCGTGGCCGTGGCGCAGATCGGTCAGCACACCTTCGGCATCTGCAAAGATTATGTCGACGAAGTGATCACCGTCAGCACCGATGAAATCTGTGCGGCGATCAAAGACATCTACGACGATACTCGCTCCATCACCGAGCCTGCGGGCGCACTGGGTGTGGCCGGGATCAAGAAGTACGTCGAACTGTATGGCGTCAGCGGGCAAACCCTGGTGGCCATTGATTCAGGCGCCAACGTCAACTTCGACCGCCTGCGCCACGTGGCCGAGCGCGCTGAGCTAGGTGAGGGCCGCGAAGCGATCATTGCCGTGACCATTCCCGAAAAGCCGGGCAGCTTCAAGGCGTTCTGCGAAGCCATCGGCAAACGCCAGATCACCGAGTTCAACTACCGCTACCATACCGACCGGGAGGCCCACATCTTCGTTGGTGTGCAAACCCATCCCGATACCGATCCCCGCGCCGCGCTGCTGGCCAGCCTGACCGCGCAGGGCTTTCCGGTGCTGGACCTGACCGATAATGAACTGGCGAAACTGCACATCCGCCATATGGTCGGCGGCCACGCGGCGCGGGTCAGTGATGAAGTGGTGTTCCGTTTCGAGTTCCCGGAGCGACCGGGTGCGCTGTTCAATTTCCTCGACAAACTCGGCGGGCAGTGGAATATCTCGATGTTCCACTACCGCAACCACGGCGCGGCGGACGGCCGGGTGGTGGCTGGGTTGGTGGTTCCGGAAAACGAGCGGCACCTGATTCCGGCGGCGTTGGCGGAAATCGGCTACCCGTATTGGGATGAAAGCGAAAACCCGGCTTACAAGCTGTTCCT
>NZ_JASJVL010000041.1:0-2470 GCF_035019745.1 Pseudomonas sp. 10S5 | reverse complement strand
ATCAAAATGAAGCTCAACGGCTTGAGTCCAGTGGCATACAGAACTCAGGCCGCGTAGCTTATTCAATCACTGTCCAATATTTGGGGCGCAGTTCAGATACTGGGTTCGTTCGTGATCGGGCACGCCGTCTGGAACAGGGTAGAACTGATCGTCTTGCGCCAGCTCGGCGAGCCAGCGCTGGTTCTGATCGAGGGTCAGCAGGTCTTTGGCGCCTCGCTCGCCATTCACATTGACCAGCGAGACGGACTGCATGAACCGTGCACGCTCGTCTTGGCTATTGAGCATTCGATTGCACTTGGCCGCCGTCCACTGCACCTCGGCGTAGGTGACGTGCAGCGTGCTGCTTCTGGAAAATACGAGTGCAACCTCTGGGTTCAGCGGACTGCGCTGGTCAGTGCTGACCTGTTTGCCTTCCCACAGTAATGCGCTGACAAGGCCATTTGTAATTCGGTACTCATGCAGAAGGCCCGTGCCGTTGTCGATGATATACAACCAGCCATCGCGCAACAGGCGCACGCCCAGTGGCCGCGTTTGCAGCGTGTAAGGTAACGCTACATCCGCAGTCGGAACATTGCGCTCGACCATGCCATACCGCAGCGGTAGCAGTTGCACCTTGGGCTGGCGCAAAGGGCAAGTGCCGTAGCTGAGGATGTCACTCTTGGATTCGGCAGCGGCGGCCAAGTTAGGGTCTTTACGACGGTTACTGTTCATCAAGGCGCTCCTGCGTTGCCGGTTGGTTGTTAGCCCAAGTGCGCGCCAGCTCGGCGGCTGCCGCAACGCGAGCGCTGGATGTCCCTGTGCAAGTACGGTCAAGCAACCGAGCAATTTCCGGGTGCTGCGCAATCGGCGAATCGCCAAGCCAGGCAAATATGTTGATGTAGTAAGTGAGGTCAGATTGGCTGCTGAAGCCCTGCGCGTAGGCATCCCTGACCTGCTGCTGCAACGCTGGCCAGCGCTGGGGCAAACTGTTTGATGTGCGAAGATCAGGAAAATACTCAAGCAGATGAGCATCAAGTTTCAACGTCGCCCGACGTAGATCGGCGCTATCCAAGGCGGTGTTTTGCTCAAGGCTCAAGCGGTATTTTTTGGGTAATACCGACCCGTCCGAAGCGAGGCGTTGATGGCGGTGCCAGCGATTTTCCACGCAATCGGCCAACACCAGGGTATCGATTGGCCCGAACAACCGCTCATCGCGGTCCGGCATAGCGAACAACGCATGGGTAACGGCCGGGTCAGCCAAGCGCAACATGACTTCGGGTCCGTCCGGCACGTGCACCGTCAGCAATTCACGCAAATGTCTGACCACGGCGTGCAACGGTTTTTCGCTGAACAGAAGGGCGCCCCACTCTTGTGAGGCATCGGCCAAAAATGCTTGAAAAACCGGATCGCTGGCGCCTTCGAGAACCACCAACCAAGGCGATATCTCGCTGATGGCATCAAATCGAGTCCCCGCGTACAAAGCAATTCGGGGGGCTGCGGGATGCCAAGCGGATAGTTTGCTTTTTAGATCAGGGACGGTGACGCCGTCGAGCAGCAAAAAAGCAGGGTGTTTTTCCCACGGCAAGTCTTGAGGAAAATCAACTAAAGCGCTCATGCTTGCGAGGCCTCTTCGCACAGCAGGCAGCGCGATTGATGCTGCGACAGCAGCGCTATCCTTTGCTGCGACGGTATGACCGGGCTGGTTAAAACGGGTACTTCTCCCGGCGCCAATGGCAGGGCAGGCGTTCCCGGCAGCGGAACCCCACCTAACACAATCGGCACGCTGGAGAAAATGCCCGCAGGGTTGAGCACCAGATGCTGTCCATTGATTGAAAGGGTCAGAGTGATGCCACCGTCGATAACGATGTTCTCGCCAGAAATATGTACTTCTTGCGCAGCCTCGATGACCAGCGCGCCACCGACGCGAGTGTGGCTGGAGCCGGCCACTTGCAAATGATCCCCCGCTGAGAGTTGCACCTTACGTGCGCCGGTGACTTTGAGGTTCTGCTCGGCTTTTATAACGGTGGTGCTGTTGCCCTTGATCGTTTCCAAGCGCTGGCCGCGCACTTCAAGACGGCTGTCGTTCTGAACCAGTTGCTCCATATCGCGCTGGGCACGCAGGTAGACCAACTCAGCGCCGTTGCGGTCTTCAAAGGAGACTTCGTTAAAGCCCTGGCTGGCCTTGGAGCTGCGGCTACGGAACACGCTTTTGGTTTTGTTCGCCGGTAACTCGTAAGGCACTGGATTTCGGTTGTTCGGCAAGCAGCCCATGACAATCGGCCGGTCGGCGTCGCCTTCCAGGTAGGAAATCAACACTTCCATGCCGACCCGAGGCAAGGTCACTGCGCCATGACTGTTGCCTGCCCAGCTGGATGCCACCCGCACCCAGCAACTGCTGGTTTCGTCATCCGGTTCAAGACGATCCCAGTGAAACTTGACCTTCACCCGGCCGAATTTATCGCAGTGAATTTCTTCGCCTTCAGGACCCGTG
>NZ_JASJVL010000040.1:0-2660 GCF_035019745.1 Pseudomonas sp. 10S5 | reverse complement strand
ACAAAACCCCTGAACGCGTAAGCGATCAGGGGTTCTGGAATTTAATCTTGACGATGACCTACTCTCACATGGGGAAACCCCACACTACCATCGGCGATGCATCGTTTCACTACTGAGTTCGGGATGGGATCAGGTGGTTCCAATGCTCTATGGTCGTCAAGAAATTCAGTAGCCGACCCGCGTATCCCTTTCAGGACGCCCGGTTCAGCGAATGGGGATGTGATAGATCTGTGGGTTTGCCAATTTTCGGTTGTGTCGTCTTCACACACCTCAATCTGCTTCATCGCAAATTGCTTGGGTGTTATATGGTCAAGCCTCACGGGCAATTAGTATGGGTTAGCTCAATGCCTCACAGCACTTACACACCCCACCTATCAACGTCGTAGTCTTCGACGGCCCTTCAGGGGACTCAAGGTCCCAGTGAGATCTCATCTTGAGGCTAGTTTCCCGCTTAGATGCTTTCAGCGGTTATCTATTCCGAACATAGCTACCCGGCAATGCCACTGGCGTGACAACCGGAACACCAGAGGTTCGTCCACTCCGGTCCTCTCGTACTAGGAGCAGCCCCTCTCAAATCTCAAACGTCCACGGCAGATAGGGACCGAACTGTCTCACGACGTTCTAAACCCAGCTCGCGTACCACTTTAAATGGCGAACAGCCATACCCTTGGGACCGGCTTCAGCCCCAGGATGTGATGAGCCGACATCGAGGTGCCAAACACCGCCGTCGATATGAACTCTTGGGCGGTATCAGCCTGTTATCCCCGGAGTACCTTTTATCCGTTGAGCGATGGCCCTTCCATACAGAACCACCGGATCACTAAGACCTACTTTCGTACCTGCTCGACGTGTCTGTCTCGCAGTCAAGCGCGCTTTTGCCTTTATACTCTACGACCGATTTCCGACCGGTCTGAGCGCACCTTCGTACTCCTCCGTTACTCTTTAGGAGGAGACCGCCCCAGTCAAACTACCCACCATACACTGTCCTCGATCCGGATAACGGACCTGAGTTAGAACCTCAAAGTTGCCAGGGTGGTATTTCAAGGTTGGCTCCACGCAGACTGGCGTCCACGCTTCAAAGCCTCCCACCTATCCTACACAAGCAAATTCAAAGTCCAGTGCAAAGCTATAGTAAAGGTTCACGGGGTCTTTCCGTCTAGCCGCGGATACACTGCATCTTCACAGCGATTTCAATTTCACTGAGTCTCGGGTGGAGACAGCGCCGCCATCGTTACGCCATTCGTGCAGGTCGGAACTTACCCGACAAGGAATTTCGCTACCTTAGGACCGTTATAGTTACGGCCGCCGTTTACCGGGGCTTCGATCAAGAGCTTCGCGTTAGCTAACCCCATCAATTAACCTTCCGGCACCGGGCAGGCGTCACACCCTATACGTCCACTTTCGTGTTTGCAGAGTGCTGTGTTTTTAATAAACAGTCGCAGCGGCCTGGTATCTTCGACCGGCGTGGGCTTACGCAGTAAATGCTTCACCCTCACCGGCGCACCTTCTCCCGAAGTTACGGTGCCATTTTGCCTAGTTCCTTCACCCGAGTTCTCTCAAGCGCCTTGGTATTCTCTACCCAACCACCTGTGTCGGTTTGGGGTACGGTTCCTGGTTACCTGAAGCTTAGAAGCTTTTCTTGGAAGCATGGCATCAACCACTTCATGTGCCTAAGCACACTCGTCATCAGCTCTCGGCCTTAGAATCCCGGATTTACCTAAGATTCCAGCCTACCACCTTAAACTTGGACTACCAACGCCAAGCTGGCCTAGCCTTCTCCGTCCCTCCATCGCAATAACCAGAAGTACAGGAATATTAACCTGTTTTCCATCGACTACGCTTTTCAGCCTCGCCTTAGGGACCGACTAACCCTGCGTCGATTAACGTTGCGCAGGAAACCTTGGTCTTTCGGCGTGGGTGTTTTTCACACCCATTATCGTTACTCATGTCAGCATTCGCACTTCTGATACCTCCAGCAAGCTTCTCAACTCACCTTCACAGGCTTACAGAACGCTCCTCTACCGCATCACCTAAGTGATACCCGTAGCTTCGGTGCATGGTTTGAGCCCCGTTACATCTTCCGCGCAGGCCGACTCGACTAGTGAGCTATTACGCTTTCTTTAAAGGGTGGCTGCTTCTAAGCCAACCTCCTAGCTGTCTAAGCCTTCCCACATCGTTTCCCACTTAACCATGACTTTGGGACCTTAGCTGACGGTCTGGGTTGTTTCCCTTTTCACGACGGACGTTAGCACCCGCCGTGTGTCTCCCATGCTCGGCACTTGTAGGTATTCGGAGTTTGCATCGGGTTGGTAAATCGGGATGATCCCCTAGCCGAAACAGTGCTCTACCCCCTACAGTGATACATGAGGCGCTACCTAAATAGCTTTCGAGGAGAACCAGCTATCTCCGAGCTTGATTAGCCTTTCACTCCGATCCACAGGTCATCCGCTAACTTTTCAACGGTAGTCGGTTCGGTCCTCCAGTTAGTGTTACCCAACCTTCAACCTGCCCATGGATAGATCGCCCGGTTTCGGGTCTATTCCCAGCGACTAGACGCCCTATTAAGACTCGCTTTCGCTACGCCTCCCCTATTCGGTTAAGCTCGCCACTGAAAATAAGTCGCTGACCCATTATACAAAAGGTACGCAGTCACCCAACAA
>NZ_JASJVL010000039.1:0-2840 GCF_035019745.1 Pseudomonas sp. 10S5 | reverse complement strand
TCATCATTGGCAATGTGTTGGATTAGCCGTTGTCCGTCGCTGGGGTCTGAGCCGCTTTTGCTCAGCCCCGTTACGGCGTCGCCGACCTCACCATTGACTGCCAGGGGGTCGGTCTGAGAGGGCCGGGTCGCCAAGCTGGCAAACAGTTGACTGACAAAATGCAGCGCGGCGACATAATCGAAGCCCTCCATGCTCAGGTGATCAGCAAGGGTCTGTTGGGTTCGCCGGGTTGTCAGGCATTCGCTCAGCAGTGCCTGGCTCATCTCCAGCGACCGCCAGAGCTGCTGGCGTTCACCGCTGGCGGTGAACCGATTGACGTCGATCCGACCTTGAAGCTTCAGTGCATTCAGGTTTTTATGCAGCGGATTGATACCGCCGCCCAGGGTGGATGGTACGACCAGTTGTTGCACCAGCAAGGCGCTGGCGTGATGCGCGTGGCGGCTGGCGCGGGCGGCGCAGAGTTGCAGCAGATTTTGTTGATCGTTGATTCGGGTGTGCAGGTGGCGCAGCCGATAATGCGGGTCTTGCAGCATAACGCCGTACAGATTGCGTTGGCGTGCGCGGTGCAGCACGTCCGGGACTTCGGGCTGTTCGTGCCAGAGCTCGTCGCCAAGCTGCGGCGTACACAGTTCTCCTATCCAATGCGCCCACGCACCGGTTTCGAGGGCCGTCGCTTGGTAGGCCGCCTCGCCGCGCTCAGAGCGGGTGACGTGGGCGTGCGCTTCGCTCAGCGCAATAACCGGAAACTGTCCACTCAAGTCGCACAGATAACGCGCCGGTTGGTCCAGCAGCCACTCATAACCTGGCTGGCGTGCTCGTTGTGGCGCGACCCTGCTGACTGGAAATGCGTGAGTGTCGTAATTTAGCCAACTGACGTGAGCATCGGCGGCTGCTTGAGGGCGCACTTTATCGTGAGCGTTAAGTGCACCCAATGCCTCAAGCATTGCAGTGCCATCAGGTTTGTTGTGAAAAAGCCGCTCGAACGTGGCAAGAGAACTTCGCAGGTTCGGGCTTTGGCAGCGTTGTCTGCGCAGCGCCGAGTCGTTCTCCAGACAGCGCAATCGCGGACCGGACAATTGGATTTCGCTGAAGCACAGTTGGGGCGCTACCGGCAGGTTATTCCAGCTAGACGGCAGCCAGATATCTTCCAGTGCTTGCCCAGTCGCGAGCCGTAAACGGGGTTCGATTTCGTCCCCCATGCGGTATTCATTGAAATCGACGTCGTGGTAGGTGGTCCGTTCATCGTCGACCCGCACTTCCAGCTCGCGCCACACTCGACCGTTGAGGAACACGTAGATGAAACCCGCGCGGCACAACACTGGGGTGCCGTTATCGTGGGTGCTGTTGACACCGGGCAGCGCGACGAAGGGCACCACCGGGACGATCTGATTCCATTGACCGTCGAACTGACGTGGGGTGATCGAGACTTCAGGCAGCGGCACCCGAATCGGTGCGCCTTCGACGCTGGCGATCTCCAGCCACACGCGGTGTTTGAAGGTGCTGGACCAGCTCCAGACGTGCAGAGCGCTGTTCAGTAAAAACTCGCCGGTGAGGGTTTCGGGGCGGTCCGAATCAGTCAGGGCATCCAGTCGTTTCAAACTGTCGTGCTCATAAAACGCCAGCCGCTGGGTATCGGGATGGCCGTTGCCGGTGACCTGCACGATCAGCTTGTTGACTTCGCAGCAAGGGCCGCTGCTCAGTGTGCTCTGCGTCATGTCAGGACTCCTGTCCGTTGGAAATCGTTGATTGAAGTGGCTGATTCAAAGATTGGCTTTGCTCGACGCTGATCGATAACCAGGAGGGAGTGTTGGCGGGGAGCCAATGAGCGGCATGGGGGTTGTTGCGGGTTTGCCATTTGATCGCGTCGGCCGAGTACCAATGCACACGGTTAATTGGGCCGAGCCAGTCGGCAATATTTTCATCGGTACAGGCTGAAAAGAGCCGCTCGGCAACAGCGGGATGCCAGTAGCGCAACATGCCTATGCGGGTCTGCTCAAAGCGGACGATGAGGAGGTGTCGCAAGTGCGCCAGCAACGCGTCGTGGGAATTTTCGCTTTCGATAATCAGCCCTGGCCAATCACAAGGCGCCTGCCGCACTGAGTGCGAGAGTGCCTGTTTAGCGTCGTCCGTTACTAACAGTGGGCTTGAATCCACGTATGCAGCCATCTCTGTCGAAGCAAATAGTGGCGTTAATTGCGGATGGTCGACCTGCCGAAATAGCTCGGCCAGCAGCGATTTTCTAGGTTCCAGCAGCATCCAGATGCTCATGCGTGCGCCCCCTTGCTCATGGCTTCTCGGCAAGGACAGTCTGCAAGCGGGCAGTCCATCGGCGTGCCGTCTTTGGGCTTTTGGCACAATTCGATCATCGTGTCTGTGCCAGACAGCTTTTGCTGAATAGCCGGATCGGGCATAGCGACTGGGGCAAGTACTGCAGCCTCCAACCCATCTATACCGCCCGGCGCCATTGGAGCCGCGGGCATGCCCGGCAGCGGCGCGCCACCCAGCATAATGGGCACGCTGGAGAAAATGCCCGCCGGCGTGATGACCAGATGCTGCCCACCCGCCGCCAAGGTCAGGGTGACCCCGGCGTTAACGATGAAATTGACGCCAGACTTGTAATGCACGTCTTGCCCGGCTTCGATCACCAAAGCGCTGGCCACGCGGGTATGGCTGGAGCCTGCGACTTGCAAATGATCCCCCGCGGACAACTGCACTTTGCGGTCGCTGCTGATGGTTTGGTGGTGTTCGGCTTCGAGCACTGAAACGCTGTTGCCCTTGATCGTTTCCAAGCGCTGGCCGCGCACTTCAAGGCGGCTGTCGTTCTGAACCAGTTGCTCCAT
>NZ_JASJVL010000038.1:0-3342 GCF_035019745.1 Pseudomonas sp. 10S5 | reverse complement strand
GCACTGCTGGCCGCTGTCAGTTGTGAGGTCATTGACCCGAAGCAACTCAATACGCTCGACGCTTATTTACTGGCCGGTCTGGTGGAAAGCGGCAGCCTCAACAACACCCTCACCGGCACCCTAAAAGCAGCGGCCGCCGCGCTGGGAAATCTTTTTGAAAACCTGCAAGGCTCGGTGGATACCGCAGAGCGCGCGGTGCAGGCAGCACGAAATATTCCAATATCGACCACATCCCCAGCCCCAGTAGTAAACCTGACGCAGCAAAAGCGAGCCG
The DNA here is from genome assembly GCF_035019745.1 of Pseudomonas sp. 10S5. Taxonomy (NCBI): domain Bacteria; kingdom Pseudomonadati; phylum Pseudomonadota; class Gammaproteobacteria; order Pseudomonadales; family Pseudomonadaceae; genus Pseudomonas; species Pseudomonas sp. 10S5. The sequence goes on along the minus strand of NZ_JASJVL010000038.1, from coordinate 3,068 downwards.
TGGCGCAATTGCGCAGCATGCTGCCGGGTGGTTTCGGTGCCCTGCACTTCCTCACCCATCAAGAGGCCAGAAACAAGAATCTGTACATCTTTGGCTTGACCGACCTGCCGGAAATCCCGGAGCGCCTGCGCAGGCCGAGCCTTGACTATCGATCCGCGTCCGACATATCGATGGTTGAACCTCAGCACTATCGCAACGGCGGCGACCTACGCCCCAACACGATCGTCATTGCCATGCCCCGCGAGCATCGGGTTGCCCAGCTGGTTAGTAGCGTGAACCAACGAGTAAATGCGGCGTGGCAGGAGAATATGGCCGAACAAGAAAAGGTCAGGGGCAATGCGATTCAGCAGGCGGTTAAACACCAACAGGCATTGAAGAGCGAGTGGATGTACAAGGCGCTGAACTCCACACCGTTTGCCGCGATGGTGGGGATGTTAGAGGTTTGGAATTTGAGGAATGAGTGGGTAGCGTGGGATGCCGTCGAGCGAGAAAAGGGACAGTTGAGGGCTGTAGGTGGCGCAGCCGGAGCGGGATTGGACTTATTAATCGCTATGGAGGCGTTAACTGTAAAGTTAGCAGGTAGCCAACTCATTCTCTCAGCGGCCAATAAAACCCTATTTGTCATTCCCGAAGCATTTGGCACCCGAGTACTGGGTGCAAAGCTCGCCCAACGTCTGGTCAAAAATATAACCGCCAGTCTGCTCGGTAGAATTACAGCCGGATCAGTCTTCGTCGGCCTCAACCTGTATGACGCATGGTATGCCCATCAATGGGGAGATGATGCCAAGTGGGGCCACCTGCTGATGGCCGCCGGGGGACTAACCGGTATCGCAAGTACGATGACCGTCGGTGGCGCCACGCTCCTTGGATTAGGCCCTTTGGGCTGGATTACCCTGATATTTGTCAGCATCGGTCTCAGCTTGGTGTACTGGCTGGGTTCGACCCCCATCGAAGACTGGCTAAGCGCAGGCCCCTTCGGTCCAAACGCTGATCGCGCACCCCATCTCCAATCGCCGGAACCGGCCTTCTACTACTTGGTCAGCCTAATCGCCGACATTCGTATCACCGTTGAACGCAACCCGGAATACACCGTCCCCGCCTACAGCGAACACTACAATCCGGTACCCAAGTATGTGCGTGAGGCAGACACGCGTATTCGAATAGAAAGCAACTTGCCCGGCCTCCTGACGGGACCGGGCGACCTCAGCACCAAAGCATCGTGTGCGCTGATGATGGTCCGTCGATTCCAGACTCGTTTTGATGGCTCCCCTCGCGTAGAAACCCAGCTATATCCCGAGACCAAACCGATTACGTATCGGCGGACAATTAACGGCTTAGAAATCTTTATCGTGACACCGTGGGAGAGGTACGCCGAAACAGCTCGCTCTAACGATGCAGTGTCGGCGCATATCGAATGGCAAGTCCGTGCCCAACTGACATTAAGCGATGGCGATTCGTCGTGGGTATTCCCGGCGCCAAAGCCTAAAGACCCGACGCCGTTCAATTCCACCCACGCAGCACCTAACTTCAAGGAAGTTGGACAACTCTACTGGGCTGATGAAACCACCCATAGGGCAAGGGGCGACAATTGAAGTCGCTCAACTCGCCTTACTACGCGGCGACAGCGTATCGAGTAGATTGCATCCCCAAGCAACAACCATCAGCTGAGCGTTCGTGGATACGGCGCTTTTCCAAGGTGCGTTTGCCGTGGGGACTAACTCAACAAGTCGCACCCGATGATTTTTTGACAGAGGCGTCACCTGAGGATCTCCGACGGGTAGAAAAAGGCTTGCAGGAAAAAAAGGAAAAGGTGGCTTTAGGTACTTATGTACCAGCGCCATACGAACACGTGGACTTCCATGATCGGCACGATAATGAACGCTTCAGGTTTTCGTTGTGGTCAAAAAGATCTCAGTTTTGGATCTATCTAAACCTATTCGGAAAGTGGGGATTCATTATCGTACTTCCCGTGTATTTAATGACTATCTTCGCTGGTGCCACTAAATCTAGAGAACCCTATCTAGACGCATTAGTTTCGTTATTCGAAGCATCAGCGCATGTACTTCTACTGCCGCAACTTTTCTGCTGGGCAATCGCCGCCCTAGTCATTCGCTTCCTCCCCCACCTCTGGGTCAAACCCTCCCGAGGCCCCATCTGGGAAATTAACCGCCGTACCGGTCTCGTCACACTCTTCGATTACGACAACAACGGCGAGTACAAAAACAACGGCACCATCGGTGAACTCACTGCGCCGTTTTACGAGTTCGACGCCTACATCGCCACCATCCCGGACCGCCAAGGCTTAGTGACGAACGTGCTGTATATCGCCCACCGCTACCGCGACATCGTGATTAACTTTCGTCCTTTGCTGGCACCCGGCGAAGGTCAGTTGTGCTGCGCGTTATGGGACTTTTTACAAAACTACATGGACACCAGCCGGCCGCTACCGGACTTGCCGCGCTATGAACAATACCGCCACCTCGATCCAACAACGGCTGAATACGACCGCAAAATCGGCCGCGACCCAAGGTTTTGGATCGATATGGACGATGCCGCATTCAAGCAAGCACTCTACGACATGCGCGGCAAGATCGATCAGATCGACACCTTCCAGCGCCCGAACTTGATGGCGCGGTATGTGGAGTATGTGGATTGAGTCCCTCGAATGCCATGTGGATTAGTGCGGGGCCCTTCGGCCCTAACAGTGACCGAGCGCCCCATCTGCAAGCCCCGGAAAATGCGTTCTACTACTTGGTCAGCCTGTTTGCCAACATTCGGATCACCGTTGAAGCCAACCCGGAATACTGCCTCCCGGCCTGCATCGAGAACTATAATCCGGTGCCCATGGATATACGCGCATCTGATACCCGCATCCGAATCGAGAGCAACCTGCCCGGCCTATTGACCGGACTGGGCGACCTCAGCACCAAAGCCTCGTGTGCACTGCTGAAAGTTCGCCGATCCCGCGTTCGCGATGACGGACCGCCTCGCGAAGAAACCCATCTATTTCCCGAGGCCAAGCCTATGGCGTACCGGCCGAAGCCCGATGGGATGGAAATATTCTTGCA
>NZ_JASJVL010000037.1:0-4250 GCF_035019745.1 Pseudomonas sp. 10S5 | reverse complement strand
GCCGTAACGGGGCTGAGCAAAAGCGGCTCAGACCCCAGCGACGGACAACGGCTAATCCAACACATTGCCAATGATGAAACCCATCCGCTGCATCGGATGTTATGGCCAGCGCTTGAGTCCCAGGATACGAACGCGCCGTATGTTCAATCCGCCGTCCCAGACATCAACAGTGGCGATGGGCTGTTTCGGCCCAATGCACTGCTGGCCGCTGTCAGTTGTGAGGTCATTGACCCGAAGCAACTCAATACGCTCGACGCTTATTTACTGGCCGGGCTGGTGGAAAGCGGCAGCCTCAACAACACCTTCACAGGCACCCTGAAAGCGGTGGCCGCAACCCTGATGAGTCTTCACGAAAACCTGCAAGGCGCGGTTGATGTGGCGGAACGAGCAGTGCAGGCGGCGAAAAACACGCCGAGATCAGGCACTAAGCCTCCGGCCCCAGCGCTGAATATGGGCCAACAACGACGCGCCGTGGCACAACTGCGCAGCATGCTGCCGGGCGGCCTTGGCGCCATCCAATTCATTACCTATGCAGAGGCCCGGAGCAAGAATCTCTACATATTTGGTTTGAGCGACCTGCCGGACATTCCGGCGCGCCTGCGCAGGCCTGCCCTTGATTATCGATCCACGTCCGACAGATCGATGGTTGGCCCTCAGCACTATCGCAACGGCAGCGAACCGCACGGGAACACCCTCGTCATCGCCATGCCCCGCGACCATCGCACTGCACAGCTGATCAGCCGCGTGAACCAACAGGTCAATACCGCATGGCAAGCACACACGGCCGAGCAGGAAAAGGTCAGAGGCAACGCGATACAGGATGCAGTGAAGAATCGGACGGCGTTGCAGAGCCAGTGGATGTACAAAGCGCTGAACTCGACACCGTTTGCGGCGGCGGTGGGGATGTTGGAGTTGTGGAATTTGAGGAGTGAGATTAATTCATTTCAACAAACTAGCCTGGAGAAAAGTTCTTACAGAGCTTCTGCCGGGATGGTCGGGGCAGGCGTTGATCTGATAATTGCAATGGAAGCATTGAGTGTAAAACTTGCAAGCAGCCAATCTGCATTGGCAGGTGCACGTAAAACCTTATTTATAATTTCTGAGGCTGCCGCTAAACGCGTACTCGGCTCACTAAGCGAATATTTTATAAAAGAGTTCTCAGGACGATTGATTGGGCAAGTGCTAGCGGGATCAATTTTTGTGGGCCTAAATCTATACGACACTTGGCATGCTTACCAATGGGGAGACGATGCCCTGTGGGGCCATCTGCTGATGGCGGCAGGCGGCCTAACCGGTATCGCAGGCACGCTATTGGTCGGGGGATCGACTCTCCTGGGCTTGGGGCCTTTGGGTTGGATCAGCCTGATTCTAATCAGTATCGGCTTGGGCGTCGTTTACTGGCTGAGCTCTACGCCCATTGAAGACTGGCTTAGTGCGGGGCCTTTCGGCTCTAACAGTGACCGAGCGCCTCATCTGCAAGCCCCGGAAGATGCGTTCTACTACTTGGTCAGCCTGTTTGCCAACATTCGCATCACCATTGAAGCCAATCCGGAATACAGCCTCCCGGCCTGCATCGAGAACTATAATCCGGTGCCCATGGATATACGCGTATCCGATACCCGCATCCGAATCGAGAGCAACCTGCCCGGCCTATTGACCAGACTGGGCGACCTCAGCACCAAAGCCTCGTGTGCGCTGCTGAAAGTTCGCCGATCCCGCGTGCGCGATGACGGACCGCCTCGCGAAGAAACCCACCTATTTCCCGAGGCCAAGCCTATGGCGTACCGGCCGAAGCCCGATGGGATGGAAATATTCTTGCAAACACCTTGGGAAACGCTGGTTGAAGTTTCACGCTCAAACGACACCGTGTCGGTCCACACGGCATGGCAGGTCCGTGCCCAACTGACACTAAGCGATGGCAGTTCATCCTGGGTATTTCCCGCACCAAGGCCCAAAGACCCAACCCCTTTTGGTGCGGCCCACGCCACACCGAACTTCAAAGAAATTGAACAACCGTTCTGGGCAGATGAAACCACCCATAAAGCGCAGGGCGACCAATGACTGCGATAAATTCGTCCTATTACGCCAGCACCGCATACCGCTCTGACCGTATCCCCAACCAACCACCTTCGGCAGAACGCTCGTGGATACGGCGCTTCGCGAAAACGCGTTTGCCATGGGGGACCGCGCAAGAAGTCGCTCCCGATGATTTTTTACTTCGACGCAAACCCAGCAGCTTGCGATTTCAAGAGGAAATGAACAATGAACGCGAGGAAAAACAAAAGCTTGGCACTTACATTCCAGCTCCATATGAGCATGTAGACTTTCACGATCGACACGATCATGAAAGTTTCAGATTTTCTTTGTGGTCTAATAGATCACAGTTCTGGGCATACTTACTCATATTCGGAAAAGGGTCTTTCTGGGTCCTAATCCTGCCAAGCTTATTTGCATTCACTGTTGCGGGGTTTTCACTTAAAGAGTCTTGGGGTGACTTAGCAGAAGATCTAATTCTCGGATTTTATTCTTGGCTATTAGGCGTCCCTCTTTTCTGCTGGGCCCTCGCTTCAATAGTCATGCGCTATTTCCCTAAGCTCTGGGTCAAACCCTCCCGAGGCCCGATCTGGGAAATCAACCGCCGAACCGGTCTCGTCACCCTTTTCGATTACGACAACAACGGCGAGTACAAAAAGAACGGCACTATCGGTGAACTCACTGCGCCGTTTTACGAGTTCGATGCCTACATCGCGACCATCCCGGATCGTCAGGGTTTAGTGACGAACGTGCTGTACATCGCCCACCGCTACCGCGATATCGTCATCAACTTCCGGCCCTTATTCGCTCCCGGCGAAGGTCAGTTGTGCTGCGCGCTGTGGGATTTTCTGCAGAACTACATGGACACCAGCCGCCCACTGCCGGACTTGCCGCGCTACGAACAATACCGACATCTCGACCCGACAACGGCTGAATACGACCGCAAAACCCGCCGCAATCCAAGGTTCTGGATCGATATGGACGACGCTACCTTCGAGCAAGAACTCTACGACATGCGCGGCAAGATCGATCAAATCGACACCTTCCAACGCCCAAACTTGATGGCGCGGCATGTGGAGTATGTCGATTGAGTCCCTTGAATACCGTGTGGGAAGAAACCCATCTATTTCCCGAGGCCAAGCCTATGGCGTACCGGCCGAAGCCCGATGGGATGGAAATATTCTTGCAAACACCCTGGGGAACGCTGGTTGAAGTTTCACGCTCAAACGACACCGTGTCGGTCCACACAGCATGGCAAGTCCGCGCCCAACTGACACTAAGCGATGGCAGTTCATCGTGGGTATTTCCCGCACCAAGGCCCAAAGACCCAACCCCTTTTGGCGCGGCCCACGCCACACCGAACTTCAAAGAAATTGAACAACCGTTCTGGGCAGATGAAACCACCCATAAAGTGCAGGACGACCAATGACTGCAATTAATTCGTCCTATTACGCCGCCACCGCATACCGATCTGACCGTATGCCCGACCAACCACCGTCGGCAGAACGCTCGTGGATACGACGCTTTGCCAAATTTCGCCTCCCCTGGGGACTAACCCAAGAAGTTGCGCTGGACGATTTTTTGAGCGAAGCCGCGCCGGAAAAATTACGTCGGGTGGAAAAAGCCGAGCAGGTAAAAAAGGAACAATTAACCCTTGGTACCTATGTGCCAGCGCCTTATGAGCATGTAGATTTTCATGATTGGCACGACCACGAGCGTTTCAGGTTTTCGTTATGGTCAAAACGATCACAGTTTTGGATCTATCTATTCATCTTCGGCAAATGGGGATTTATTTTACTGGCCCCCATATATGTATTTGCCGCATTAGTTGTAGCTTCGACACCATACAAGCCTTACTTAGAGGAATTGGTCAGCGTAGTACTGGAGACCTATTACGTATTTCTTTTGCCGCAGCTCGTATGCTGGGGTGTCGGGGCGTTTGTGATCCGCTACCTCCCCCACCTCTGGGTCAAACCCTCCCGAGGCCCGATCTGGGAAATCAACCGCCGCACCGGCCTCGTTACCCTTTTCGATTACGACAACAACGGCGAGTACAAAAAGAACGGCACTATCGGTGAACTCACTGCGCCGTTTTACGAGTTCGACGCTTACATCGCCACCATCCCGGATCGTCAGGGCTTAGTGACGAACGTGCTGTACATCGCCCATCGCTACCGCGACATCGTCATCAACTTCCGGCCCTTATTCGCTCCCGG
>NZ_JASJVL010000036.1:0-6875 GCF_035019745.1 Pseudomonas sp. 10S5 | reverse complement strand
GCACTCGACAGGATTCGAACCTGTGACCGCTCGGTTCGTAGCCGAGTACTCTATCCAGCTGAGCTACGAGTGCATTTGTTGCCGCGCATTATAGGCCGTCAAATCATTTGGTCAAGAACTTTTGCTAGTAAAATCAAACACTTACCGCTCAAGCCAGATTACAACGTACTACATAAATAATGGCGGAGAAGGGGGGATTCGAACCCCCGACACCCTTTTGAGGTGTACTCCCTTAGCAGGGGAGCGCCTTCGGCCACTCGGCCACCTCTCCGCAACACGGGGCGTATAATAACCAGCTTTCCCCCGTTTGCAAAGCCTAAATTTCAATAAAAATTAATGACTTGGTTCTTCGTCCTTCTCTTTCTTAATACGCAGGTAAATTTCCTCACGGTGAACCGCAACCTCTTTCGGAGCGTTGACGCCGATTCGTACTTGATTACCTTTAACGCCGAGCACAGTCACAGTGATTTCGCCATCACCAATGATCAGGCTTTCTGCGCACCGACGAGTCAGAATCAGCATACCTTTCTCCTCACGCCCTATATTTAGGACAACAGCTTTCAGGGACAACAGTCTGCAAAACCACAGGCGCGTCTTATCGCGTCTTATCGCGCCTTATCGCAACGCATCACTCGCCTTGACGGGCCGGTGCGTCCAATTCAAAAGCAGTGTGCAGCGAACGTACTGCCAGCTCCAGATACTTCTCCTCGATGACCACTGAAACCTTGATCTCAGAAGTGGAGATCATCTGAATATTGATGCTCTCCTTGGCCAACGATTCGAACATGCGACTGGCAACACCCGCATGGGACCGCATGCCGACGCCTACGATCGACACCTTGGCGATCTTGGTATCGCCAACGACTTCCCGCGCGCTGATTTCACGTGCGGTATTTTCCAATACCACCAAAGCGGCCTGATAGTCGTTGCGGTGCACGGTGAAGGTGAAATCGGTAGTGTTATCGTACGCAACGTTCTGCACGATCATGTCCACTTCGATGTTCGCGGCGCTGATCGGGCCGAGAATCTTGAAAGCCACACCAGGGTTATCTGGTACGCCACGGATGGTCAGCTTGGCTTCGTCGCGGTTGAAGGCGATGCCGGAAATAATCGGCTGTTCCATGGATTCCTCTTCATCAATGGTAATAAGGGTACCCGGACCCTCCTGGAAGCTGTGCAGTACGCGCAGCGGGACGTTGTATTTGCCGGCGAACTCGACCGCGCGGATTTGAAGCACCTTCGAACCGAGGCTGGCCATTTCCAGCATCTCTTCAAAAGTGATCTTGTCCAGGCGTTGAGCTTGCGCCACCACACGCGGGTCGGTGGTGTAGACGCCATCGACGTCGGTATAAATCTGACACTCATCCGCTTTCAGTGCTGCCGCCAGGGCCACACCAGTCGTGTCTGAACCGCCACGACCCAGGGTCGTGATATTGCCGTGCTCGTCGACACCCTGAAAGCCGGCGACGACCACTACCCTGCCCGCTTTCAGATCAGCACGAATCTTTTGATCATCAATCTGCAGAATACGCGCCTTGTTGTGCGCGCTGTCGGTCAGGATGCGCACCTGGTTGCCGGTGTAGGACACCGCAGGCACTCCACGCTTGATCAGCGCCATAGCTAGCAAGGCAATGGTGACCTGCTCGCCCGTGGAGACAATCACATCCAGCTCACGCGGAACCGGTTGATCGCTGATTTGTTTCGCCAGGCCGATCAGACGGTTGGTTTCGCCGCTCATGGCCGACAACACAACCACCAGCTCGGTACCTGCATCGTGGAACTTCTTAACCTTGTCGGCCACTTGTTCGATTCGCTCGACAGAGCCAACCGAAGTGCCCCCAAATTTCTGTACGATCAAAGCCATCTTAAAGCCGCCTCAGCCCATGAAGGGCGCCCAATAAACATTCATACCCCAAGCGCCAAAGCCTGCCGCCATTGGGCAGGCCTGGAGGACGACTAGATACCCTGCTCGACAAAAGGCACGGTCAACGCCAACGCCGCATCCAGCGCTCCGGCGTCCACGCCGCCACCCTGAGCCATATCAGGACGACCACCGCCTTTACCTCCAACGGCGGCAGCCGCTTGCTTCATTAAATCACCGGCCTTGAGTTGGCCAGTCAGGTCCTTGGTTACGCCTGCAACCAGTACGACCTTATCTTCATGGACACTGCCAAGCAGGATCACTGCGCGGCCGAGTTTGTTCTTCAACTGATCAACCAAAGCCAACAGGGCCTTACCGTCCTGACCGTCTAGGCGCACGGCGAGAACTTTGACCCCTTTGACGTCCAGCGCGGCAGAGGACAGATCGTCACCCGCAGCACTCGCCGCCCTGGCTTGTAATTGTTCCAGCTGCTTTTCCAAAAGACGATTGCGCTCAATGACTGCGAGAAGCTTGTCCAGCAGGTTGTCGCGGCTGCCTTTGACCAGAATTGCGGCTTCCTTGAGTTGATCTTCGGCAGCATTGAGGTACGCCAGTGCCGCAGCCCCTGTCACCGCTTCGATGCGTCGAACCCCCGCAGCCACACCACTTTCATTGGTGATTTTCAGCAGCGCGATGTCACCGGTGCGATTAGCGTGAATACCGCCACACAGCTCAACCGAGAAATCACCGCCCATGCTCAGCACACGGACGTTATCGCCGTACTTCTCGCCGAACAGCGCCATGGCGCCTTTCTTCTTCGCGGTCTCGATATCGGTTTCCACGGTTTCTACCGGAGAATTCTTACGCACTTCGCGGTTGACGATTTCTTCCAGCGCTTTCAACTGCTCTGGCTTGATCGCTTCGAAGTGGCTGAAGTCGAAACGCAAGCGCTGACTGTCGACCAACGAACCTTTCTGCGTCACATGCTCGCCCAACACCTGGCGCAATGCCGCGTGCAGCAAGTGTGTCGCCGAGTGGTTCAAGGAGGTGGCATGACGAACGTCGGCATCAACTTCGGTGGTCAGCTCGGCGCCTGCTTTTAGGCTGCCGGAAGCAAGTACACCGTGGTGCAGGAACGCACCGCCGGTTTTAGTAGTGTCGCGTACGTCAAAGCGCACATTGGCCGCTTCGAGGTAACCGCAATCGCCAATCTGCCCGCCGGACTCAGCATAGAAAGGGGTCTGATCGAGGATCACTACACCCTCTTCGCCCTCGCTCAGCTGATCAACCGCATGGCCGTCCTTATACAGGGCCACCACTTTGGCTCTGCCTCGGGTAGCGCCATATCCCAAAAATTCGGTCGGTATGTCAACTTTGACCAGACTGTTGTAATCCATGCCGAACGCACTGGCCGAACGAGCGCGCACGCGTTGAGCGTCCATTTCGCGCTCAAAGCCTACTTCGTCGAGGGTCAAGTTGCGTTCCCGGGCAATATCACCAGTCAGGTCCATCGGAAAACCGTAGGTGTCATACAGTTTGAACACGACGTCGCCGGGCACCACCGTACCCTTCAACTCAGCCAGATCCAGTTCCAGAATCTTCAGGCCTTGCTCCAGGGTTTTGGCGAACTGCTCTTCTTCAGCTTTCAGCACCCGTTCGATGTGCGACTGGTTCTGGGTCAGCTCCGGGAAGGCACCGCCCATTTCCGCCGCCAGTGCGGCGACGATTTGATAGAAGAAACTGCCAGCGGCGCCGAGCTTATTGCCATGACGACACGCGCGACGAATGATCCGACGCAACACGTAACCGCGCCCTTCGTTCGAAGGCAGTACACCATCAGCAATCAGGAAGCCGCATGAACGAATGTGGTCAGCCACGACTTTAAGCGACGGCTGCGCGTCGTTTGTGCAACCGACAGCCTTGGCCGATGCCGCCAGCAGACTCTGAAACAGGTCGATTTCATAGTTGGAATGCACATGCTGCAGAACGGCGCTAATACGTTCCAGACCCATGCCGGTGTCCACCGACGGCGCTGGCAATGGATGCAGCACGCCATCCGCAGTGCGATTGAACTGCATGAACACGTTGTTCCAGATTTCGATGTAACGGTCGCCGTCTTCTTCCGGCGAACCCGGTGGGCCGCCCCAGATGTCGGCACCATGGTCGTAGAAAATCTCTGTGCAGGGACCGCACGGGCCGGTATCGCCCATGGTCCAGAAGTTATCGGACGCGTACGGCGCGCCTTTGTTGTCGCCGATACGGACCATACGCTCGGGCGGCACGCCGATTTCCTTGGTCCAGATATCGTAGGCTTCGTCATCGCTGGCGTAGACCGTCACCCACAGTTTGTCTTTGGGCAAGCCCAACACCGACGTCAGAAAGGTCCAGGCGAAGGTGATCGCGTCGCGCTTGAAATAGTCGCCGAAGCTGAAGTTACCCAGCATCTCGAAAAAAGTGTGGTGACGCGCGGTATAACCGACGTTCTCCAAATCGTTATGCTTGCCACCAGCGCGCACGCATTTTTGGCTGCTGACGGCGCGAGTGTAGGCGCGTTTTTCTTGCCCCAGAAAGCAGTCTTTGAACTGGTTCATGCCTGCGTTAGTGAACAGCAGGGTGGGGTCGTTGCCCGGAATCAACGAGCTGGAAGCTACACGGGTGTGACCTTTCTCTTCGAAGAAGCGAAGGAAGGCTTCACGGATTTCTGCGCTTTTCATAAGTTCTTCCACGGAGACTGCTGCCAAAGGCAAGTGCAAAACGGCCAAAAGAGGGTGCGACTTGCAAAGGGCCGCATTATATAGGCGTTGGACGCTCGATACAGCGTGTTTGTACATTGTCAGCCGGCAAATGGACTGTCGGCGTGTTTAGCGGCGAGTAAAGTCTGCAAATGCCGCGACCACCCGATCAATCTGTGCGGGCGAAACGTTGAGGTGCGTCACCATTCGCAAACGGGGTGCCGCACTAAGCTTGATCTCCCGCTCGGCAAAAAAGTGTTTAAGCGCTTCAGCCCTCTCATCCATCTGCACGTACACCATGTTGGTCTGGACGGGCTCAACTGAAAAGCCCAGATTGCGCAAGCCTTTGGCCAAGGCCGTAGCGTTTGCATGATCGTCTGCCAGCCGCTCGACCTGATGTTCCAGCGCATACAGCCCAGCCGCCGCGAGCCCACCGGCCTGACGCATACCGCCACCGACCATTTTGCGCAGACGTCGAGCCTTGGCGATCAGTTCGGCGGTACCGAGCAGCACCGAGCCAATCGGCGCGCCCAAACCCTTGGACAGACAAACCGAAACCGAATCGAAATGACGGGTAATGTCCCGGGCATCAATACCCAACTTGACTGCCGCGTTATATAACCGCGCGCCGTCCAGGTGCAGCGCTAACCCTTGTTCATCGCATAGCTTGCGCGCAGCGGCAAGGTACGACAGCGGCAACACCTTGCCCTGCATGGTGTTTTCCAGCGCGAGCAAGCGGGTTCGGGCGAAGTGAAAGTCATCGGGTTTGATCGCAGCCAGGACCTGTTTCAGGTCTAGAGATCCGTCACCTTGTACGTCCAGCGGTTGTGGCTGGATCGAACCGAGCACCGCGGCGCCACCCCCCTCGTATTTATAGGTGTGCGCTTGCTGGCCCACAATGTATTCCTCGCCACGTCCACAGTGAGCCATCAAACCAAGCAAATTGCTCATGGTGCCGCTGGGAACAAATAAACCTGCTGCAAAACCCAAGCGCTCAGCGAGGTAAGCTTCAAGGCGGTTGACCGTCGGATCTTCGCCGTACACATCATCGCCCAGTGCTGCGCTGGACATAGCCTCAAGCATCCCGGCAGTGGGCTGGGTCACGGTGTCGCTGCGCAGATCAATAACCGTCACGATGAAGCTCCTGAAAGAGTTAAGACGTTGATGTTAAGTCCAAGGATGAATTGGAGATAGGTCATTACTGAGGTCTCGGGGAGGCATATTCAAGAACTGCACTGAATGAACCGATGGTTGATATAAGAAATGCGAGGGTCGATAGACGAAAGTGTCCGAGCACAACCGGGAAATCTGTGATAAAAACTCACCGCCGACAGAAAATGCTGTTGGCAACGTTCTCAGGGCGGGGCGCAATTCCCCACCGGCGGTAATGGCGCGCAATGCGTCTAGCCCGCGAGCGCTTGTGGTGCATGGAGCTTCGGACTGTGCACTGACAAGGTCAGCAGACCCGGTTTGATTCCGGGGCCGACGGTCATAGTCCGGATGAAGAGAGAACGGGATTGGTATCACCGAGTCGTATTAAGCGCACCGTCGTAACCTTTTTTTGTTGCGGCCGTGATCTTGACGTCCGTGGCATCCCATTCGATCAAAATGCCCTGTTTTTTTCATAAACAGGAGTCAGAACTGATGCAACCCACAGCAATTGATAGCAAAAGCAAAAGCCATCCCAACGAACGCATTGCGTTCATTCAGGCTTGCTGGCACAAGGATATTGTCGATCAAAGCCGTAAAGGTTTTATTGCAGAGATCGCCAACCATGGCTACGCCGAGACCGATATTGATTTCTTCGAAGTCGGCGGCGCGTTTGAAATCCCCCTGCACGCCAAGTTATTGGCCAAAAGTGGCCGCTATACTGGCATCGTGGCAGCCGGGCTAGTGGTCGATGGTGGTTTATATCGCCATGAGTTCGTCGCTCAATCGGTTATCAGCGCGTTGATGCAAGTGCAGCTAGAGACGGAGGTTCCGGTTTTTTCCGTAGTGCTCACCCCACACAACTTCCACGCAGGCGACGAACACCAGCAGTTTTTCTTCAATCACTTCGTGCAAAAAGGCGCAGAAGCGGCTGAAACCTGTGCAGATACCCTAAACAAAATTCGCAGCCTGCGCCGCAACGAATTACCGCAGCGCGTCGCGGTTTAATTGGCGACGCTTCTTCGCGAATAAATTGGCTCCCACAGAAATTCATAACCCCTGAACTGCGCCCCAAATGTTGGACAGTGATTGAATAAGCTACGCGGCCTGAGTTCTGTATGCCACTGGACTCA
>NZ_JASJVL010000035.1:0-15894 GCF_035019745.1 Pseudomonas sp. 10S5 | reverse complement strand
AGTCCAGTGGCATACAGAACTCAGGCCGCGTAGCTTATTCAATCACTGTCCAACATTTGGGGCGCAGTTCATACTGTGGGAGCTGGCTTGTCGACCAAAGCGGCGTATTAGACTTTAACGATCCAGCCTTCCGGCGCATCAATATCGCCCGATTGAACACCGGTCAGTTCGTTGTAAAGCTTCTGGGTGATCGGCCCCACCTCTTCCTGGCTGAAGAACACGTGGAGAGCGTCGTTGTATTCAATTCCTCCAATAGGGGTGATAACCGCTGCTGTACCGCAAGCCCCCGCTTCTTTGAAATCGCTTAGCTTGTCAATGAATACGTCACCTTCGACAACGTTGAGGCCAAGACGACTTAGCGCCAGTTCGATTAGCGAAAGACGAGTGATGCCTGGTAATACCGACGGCGATTTCGGCGTTACAAACACATCGTCGTGGGTAATGGCGAAGAAATTGGCAGAACCGACTTCTTCGATTTTTGAGTGCGTTAGCGGATCCAGGTAAATACAATCGGCAAAATTAAGTTTCTTGGCTTGAGAGTTCGGCAATAGGCTAGCTGCATAGTTGCCACCGACCTTGGCCGCACCTGTGCCGTTCGCGGCGGCGCGGTCAAAACTGGATATCTGGAAGTTGTTAGGCTTCAAGCCGCCTTTGAAATAAGCACCCACCGGCATGCAAAAAATCGAGAAAATGAACTGAGGTGCCGTGCGTACACCTATATTGTCACCCACGCCGATCACGAACGGACGCAGATAGAGGGAGCCACCCGTTCCATAGGGTGGAATAAAACGCTCGTTGGCGCGGACGACTTTTTTACAGGCTTCGATGAAATCTTCGGTCGATACATAAGGCATCAACAACCGCGCACAACTACGCTGCATGCGCAGTGCATTCTGGTCAGGGCGGAACAGGTTGATAGAGCCGTCCTTACAGCGATAGGCCTTAAGACCTTCGAAACACTGCTGCCCATAGTGCAGAGCCGTCGAGCCCTCACTGATATGCAGCACGTTGTCTTCGGTCAGCGTTCCTTTCTGCCAGGCGCCATCACGCCAATGCGACAGATAACGCAGATCTGTTTTGATGTAATCGAAGCCCAGCTTGTCCCAATTGATGCTTTCGTAACTCATGACACCCTCTACCTTTAAAGACCGCCTGAATAACCCAAGCTCTTCGTTTCTATGATGGCAACAACAATACTTTATTCAGGGGCTGGCTCGCATCTACTCAATGGTGTGCCGGCGTTAATCAGCCTACTGACCATAGACACTCGACGACATCCGGCACACCCAAACCTGACGATAAAGCCTATCCTTCATGGCATGCGCGACAAACTCTCAATCTTGACGGCGGGACGAGAATACTTGCGGATGTCCGAAGCGGACCGGAACGAACCAACGCAAATCAGCAAAACGGCCGCGGCAGAAATATGGGGCGAATACCATGAACATCGATTCGATAAAACGTTTTGTCTTGGTGGGTATGGTGGTGGTCGGTCCGGGCTTATCTGTTCCGGCGGCGGCACAATCCTACGGCGGCGATTATCACGGTAGAGGGAACTACCACGGCGGCGGTCATTATTACCATGGCGGTGGCGACTATTATCACGGTGGCGGCCATCACGGCGGCGGCTGGTATGGCAACGGCGCTTGGCTGGGACTCGGTATTGGCTTAGGCGCGGGCTATGCGGCAGGGACTTATGCCAATTCGTATTATTACCGGCCCTATCCAGTCTATTACTACCCAACGCCAAGTTATTATTACCCTTCGACGATTTATTACCCGGTGGCTCAGCCAGCGCCGATGATCGACCCATACTATTCGCAGCAAGTCTCCGAACCCGCAACAGCAGCAACGCCGCCGGTTTCACAAGCATCGAACTGGTATTACTGCATTCCGACCAAGGGGTACTACCCCAATGTGCGCCAGTGTTCAGAGCCTTGGCGCATCGTGCCTGCCACTCCGCCCGGTCCAATCAACTGAAACGGAGCTAATACGTCAAGTGAGCAAAAGTTAACTGACGCTACGCAGTTACCTCTACCTTCCACGCCTTACGTAACACGTATTTACCGTACCGATAACGGCACAACGTTTCGTCGATGCTGTGCCATATATGCCACAACATCATTGAATGGTCGCCCGGATCGTCGCTTCAAACCCGCCTATATCAGGCCATTAACGGCACTGGCCTGATCCTTGCTGAGTGAGCTGTAAGCGCACCGACGCTTGCTCCGATAAAACTTAAAGCTAAGGAGATCTTTTCTATGCGTTCCATTTCGTTCAGTAACGCACTGCCTCGAAGCTTCAGCCGGGATGCCACTTCGCACGCATAACATCACTTACTGCTACTGTCGTTAAGGATTTCTATCATGCAAAAAACAATGAAAGCCGCAGTCGTCCATACCTTCGGCAAACCACTGGAAATTCGTGAAGTACCTGTCCCCACGCCGGGGTACGGCCAAGTTTTGGTAAAAATTGCGGCTTCCGGCGTCTGCCATACCGATCTGCATGCTGCCGAGGGCGATTGGCCGGTTAAACCCAACCCGCCTTTTATCCCTGGTCATGAGGGCGTTGGTTATGTAGTCGGAGTCGGTCCAGGTGTTAAACACGTCAAAGAAGGAGATCGGGTAGGCGTGCCTTGGCTTTATTCTACTTGCGGCCATTGCGAACATTGCCTTGGCGGCTGGGAAACCCTATGTGAGAAGCAGGAAAATAGCGGCTATTCCGTCAACGGCGGATTCGCCGAGTACACCTTAGCGGACGCCAACTTTGTCGGTAAATTGCCCGACAATGTCGGCTTCATTGAAATTGCACCCATACTCTGTGCCGGCGTAACCGTTTACAAAGGGCTGAAAATGACCGAAACCAAGCCTGGCCAGTGGGTGGTGATCTCCGGTATCGGCGGCTTGGGCCATATGGCGGTTCAATACGCTAAAGCGATGGGCATGAACGTCGCTGCCGTCGACATTGACGACAGCAAGCTTGATCTGGCCCGTAGGCTCGGCGCCGAAGTCACCGTAAACGCCCGTCATCATGACCCTGCTACCTTCTTGAAAGACGCCATTGGCGGCGCTCACGGGGCATTGGTTACCGCGGTCTCGCCGATTGCGTTCAAACAAGCCATGGGCATGACCCGTCGCGGTGGCACCATCGCGCTCAATGGCCTGCCAGCAGGTGAGTTTCCAATTTCGATATTCGACATGGTCCTGAACGGCACCACGGTGCGCGGTTCCATAGTCGGCACCCGACAGGACCTGCAGGAGGCGTTGGATTTTGCCGGAGAAGGCAAAGTTAAAGCGACGGTATCAACCGAGAAGCTGGAAAACGTCAATGCGGTTTTTGATCGCATGCGCGAAGGTCAAATTGAGGGACGCGTGGTTATCGACATGCAGGACTGATTAAAACTGGGTCCAAGCTCGACGTAATGTCGGGCTTGGTCAGTTATCAGTTATTTGGTGGCGTGTTTAACCATTTGGTTATAGACCTTAACCCTTCGGTGATTGCGCGCGTAACCACCCCCTGCCGAGACCGTGCCGCTTTGCAGGTGATCAAGGTAACGAAACATCTTTCTGGGCGAGATAAACCTGATCTTATAACCCAGCGTTACCATTCTGTCCTGTAACTCATAACCAGGGTTGCGGTCATCCATTAAAAACTGTAAGCCATGTTTTTTTATCAATCGGACATTCCAAAGCGCACAAAAACTCTTCAGGTGCGTTTCCATGAACGGTTTTGGCTCTTTGGCATCTATGCCCAACGCGCGAAAAATACAGCGTGAGTAGTGTTTTATGCAGCGCGAAACCAGTCGCCAAGCAGATCGACCCAGTCCGCGATTTAATTGTTCTACGCAACCCACAGCCGCAACTTCGCGGGGGCCAGCGCACTGATTTA
The DNA here is from genome assembly GCF_035019745.1 of Pseudomonas sp. 10S5. Lineage (NCBI taxonomy): Bacteria > Pseudomonadati > Pseudomonadota > Gammaproteobacteria > Pseudomonadales > Pseudomonadaceae > Pseudomonas > Pseudomonas sp. 10S5. Next base: position 12,006 of record NZ_JASJVL010000035.1, on the reverse strand, counting down.
GCATCATGTGAAATATCGACGGATCGTGCACGAATGTGTCGGTGTGTAACAAAAATACGTATTCCGTATTCACCTTTCCTAAGGCGAGATCCAGTGCTCGGCCGTGCGCAACACTGCCCGCTTCCGGCGCGGACTTTTCTCGCTCAATCAACGTGATCCAGCTCAAAGTGCGTAAATATTCAACACTGGCGTCGGCGGAGTAATTATCCACCACCAAAACTGGAACACCCGCGCTTTGAGCGCCTTCGGACAATAAATCAAGGCATGCCTTGGTCAGTTCGAGCGACTTATAATTAACCATCACAATACTGAAAGATGCTTTGAGAGGTTGCATACTAGTCATAGTCTTTTACCGCCTTCGCAGGTACAACATTTTCCACTACGGTACTTACCGCTTGAGGGATAAACGCAACGCTTCCGGATTCACGCGAATGGAACAGGCGCGCACCATTGTTTAATTGAGTGGTAATGACGGTGTGGTCAGCAGCCAGAAAATTCAGGGGTAACTTGCCGTGGTGGTGATATTGCGCAACGATAATGGTGCGCTCAGGGTTCCAATGCTGACCGCTGGCTTTATCGATCCATGCCATGAACGCGGCACTGTCACCTTCTTGCGGAATATTTTCCGAGCCGGTCACGTAGTAGAAAGCGCCACCCTCATTCTGCAAATACATTGGAAGTTTGTTATCCACTTCGACCAGAACCATTCTCCACTGATCCCAAGGTGCACTTTTCGTAGCCTCACCTCGCACGTCTGCCGAGAACTGAACGACCCCCCCGCCGCCATTGGTCCATGGGTAAATAACGCCGAGCACTAAGAACAACACACCGGCAGCGGCAGCAAACCCTTTTACCCAGCCCGGACCGCTAACCTTGCCAGCCGCGCGTTTTTGGGCGATGAAACGGGTCACCCACCATGCACCAATCAATTGGGCAAAGGGTACTAGCGGCAACACGTAGTAGCTGCGACGACTGCCACTGGCGGTAAAGAACAAGAATAAAAGGCCGAGTCCCATTATCAACCAGCGCGTGTTGGGTTCTATTTGTCGCCATTGGCGAGCGGCGACCCACAGACCCAGAATCCAGCAGGGTGCCCAAGGCAAGGTGTAAACCGGTAGATAAATCAAGTAGGTGTAAATTGGGCCAAGGTTGTCGAACGGATGAAAAAACCGGACAAAGTTCTCTTGAAATACCAGGCCTAGACCGCTCTCCCGATAATTTTGGGCGCCGTAGATATGTGACAGAACGAACGGCGCCATGTAGAACAAGCAAGCAATAATCAACGCAAGACACATTCGCAGGTTGAGGTGACGCTTCCAACGTCCTTCGCTCAGCACATGGGGCAGTAATACCAGCGCCGGAAGAATAAAACCGATTAGTCCCTTGAACAACGACGTTACCGCGAGCAACAGAAAGAACACGGTATAGCGACCAAGCCTAGTGTCGTCCGGTCCTCGCCAATACCACCATACAGAGGCCAGCACACCGCACACGGTCAATATATCTGCGGTCGCGACACGTCCCCAGAAGATAAAAAAGAACGTTGTTGCGAGCATCCAACCCGCAATCAAGCCGGTGCTTTTGGTAAACAATTGTCGTCCGATCAAGTAAATCAACCAAACGCTCAGCCACGCCGCTACTACCGATGACAGGCGCAACGACCAGTGACTGAGGCCACCCATCAACTCGGCAGTGGCGGCAATCAACCAGTAGGACGGTAGCGGTTTGTCGTAATACGCTGAGCCTTTGAGGTATGGGTCAAAATAATCTCCGCTTTGCAGCATTTGCAGCGAGATATTGGCCCAGCGCGTTTCGGCGCCCCACAGCTCTCGAGCCCCCAAACCAAACAATAAAACTAATGCGGTGACGCCGAGCAGCAGCCACAGTGCGCCCTTGTCACTTTTGAAGAACTCGATAGCAGTATTTTTCATAGATCGATCGATCAACCAAAATGTTAGGACGCCTGTATTAATCAGCGCATTCAGAACTTAAACGATCATTCGTCATGGCGGCGTCAGGAAAAAGAGAAAATTGTGTCGTAAAGACATCTATCTACTATTAATGCCCGGCATTTCGTGTCGCGTTTGTTAAAACCGTATTCGAGCCATGAGGAGGTTTTTTTTGAAAAAAAAAAACGGCCACATATCCTTATTGTGCTTAAAACACGTCAGCCCGCACGGAGCGGGCTGAGCCAATAACTTCTTAAAGTTTTATTTAACTAATGGACGTGGCCCATATTTATACCCTTGAATTATTACATTCAGGAGATTGCCATCAATTTACCGCCGCGAACTCGTGTTATCGCAAATATTTTTCAGCCAGTTCGAGCCGCTCAGCGACTCGCCCGGCTGAGAACGGAGCCGTTTTGCATCATGCCCGACAGAATGCTTCGGACAGCGCTTTAGATGAGTCAAGGTGACTTCCCAAAATTTCAGCTTTATTCACCCGCTAGCTACAAGGTTCTGTAAATCAGTGCTGCTGGACGTAGAAAAGCCCTGACAGGACGAACCTGAGCAGGGCTTCTTTTCATCTGGATTTTTTACACGCTTGCCGAGTCCGACGCGCCGTATTCCAACGATGCAACCGGAGCGGTGCTTACATTGGAGTACGACACGTAGTACGCCAAGCCAACAAAAATCGCACCGCCCACCGCGTTGCCAAGGAACACTGCGACAAAATTTTCGAAGAATTGCCCCCAAGTCAAGGCGTCGGCGAAAATTGCGGCCGGGATTAGAAACATGTTAGCAACCACATGCTGGAAACCGATCGCGACAAAGGCCATAACCGGGAACCACATGCCCAAGATCTTACCGGCGGCTTCTTTGCTCGAGTAAGACAGCCAGACGGCCAAGCACACCAGCCAATTGCAGCCGATACCTGAAATAAAGGCATGTCCGAAATCCGCGCTGACTTTAGCTGTTGCTATGGCGACCGTCTTGGCCAAGTAAGCGCCTTCGGTGAGGCCCAGAAAATGGCCGAAGAAATAAGCGACAAACAGCGCGCCGAGCAGATTGGCGACCGTGACCAGCAGCCAGTTGCGCACCACTGCCGAAAGTGGGATTTTTCCGGCAAACATAGCCATGGGCAGGCTCATCATATTGCCGGTGAGCAATTCGCCCCCCGCCAAGACCACCAGAATCAGACCAATGGGAAATACCGCTGCGCCTAGCAGATTACCAAACGATGCCCATTGGGCCGGAATCATTGTGCTCACGTGAATATCTAGTAGAAAACCAAGCGCTATGAAAGCGCCAGCCAGAAAGCCCAAAACTAGAATTGAGAGCATTGGCAGACGAGCTTTTTTCACACCGGCTTCAATAGTCATTTCAGCAACTTGTGGGGGGGTATTGACGGGCATAGTATTGGTCTCAGGCTGGACGGCGCCCTTGGCACGTGCGGATGCAACGTGACCGCGGTTAAGCGCCGTAAAATTGGTTTTTTTAGAGTCCAGTCTTTATGCGCAACTTGTAGCAACCAAGCGGCATGTCCAAGGTGTAACGGGAGGAGAAACAGACTAAAGGGGCGCCCCGCGCATGCAAGGCAGCAAGACGAGAGGGCGATCAATTCATAGACTGTGTCGATCAACACGCTAACTGAGTCGAATTGCCGCAGTCCAATTGCTTGTGCCGATGACATCATCGACCCGGTCTATGGAGCGAATTTTCTGAGCAATATCAGGGAGCTTTGTAGATGATTTTGCTGGGCCTGCCTGAGATTGCTGCCCGTATAAGCTGATCAGCGGATTGGGATCCGATACGGAAAAAAGGCTGAAAATTCATTCGCGATATCTAGTGACCACATGGAGCAGCGACGTAAAGAACTACGTGAAGGTAGGTCTGTAAACCGTAACCCCTCGCTGAAAATGCTGCAGGCACAGGCATGGATTGGATTAAGTGAAAAAGTATCCCATGCCGCCGACAGTTAATGGCAGCAGCGACCGCGCTGTTCGAATCCTACTCATTTCGCTGATCACGCACTGTGTATTCGGGACTGGCCAAGCTGGACGTAGCCGGCCAAGACTAATCGAGGTTACTAGGCGCGACGACTCGCTGTCGAACAGCTCCGCGCGCAACCCTTATAGGGAGAAGCGCTGGAAGCCTCTAAATATATGGTGTCCCAGGGCAGGTTCGAACTGCCAGCCTTCCCCTTAGGAGGGGGATGCTCTATCCAATTGAGCTACTGAGACACTGGTGCCAGCACGCAGATAGAGTGCTAGTTAAGACGGCGAGCATGTTAACGGCAAGGCCCGGTTTTGTCATGTCGTCCGTGGCTTTTTAACCTGTAGTATTTTGCCCGCCGACGCTGCCCAGTCACGCCAACGCTTTAATCATCGTGCAAATTGCACTGTTCCATATTGCCATCATTGCAATCTGCAACGCCATGAATGCCACGAACGACAATAAGCCTATGATTTATATGAATATTTCATAATATTTATGTTTGGCATAGAGGATGCTTACTATTAGGGATGCAGACAATCCCGACAAAAGTTCCCAGCGAAGGTGCTTGACATGAACAACGTTGTTCTTTCAATTCTAAACGTCGCTGCATTGGCTGCCCTAGTGACTTTTCAATTTCAAGGCAGTGAGCAGGAAATCGATCATAACCGTTCATTGGCCCTACCTTCTCATGGGGTGCATGAAACCGCGAAGTTGGCGGTAATTCATCAGCGGCGCGGTATGCAGGCAATACTGGCCACTCAGAGCAAGAACGATGACACATCATTCTCAATGGACCGTTCCGAACGGTGGGTGTTTTAAAAGAAGATTGAACAATCCAAAATTTTGAAACCTTTGCTCGGAGAACTGCCATGTCAAAAGCTGCGTTGTCCTTTCTAATCTTGGCGGTGATGGCACTCGCATTGGATATCTCACTGCCCTACGGCGAAAAAGTAGCCGATATGATACTTAAATCAGCCACTGGAATTTTTTTCACCCTTTTCGTCATAGCGCTGATTGTGGGACGTCGAATTAAGTTCGATCCGCTGCTTCGCTAGATTTAACCTCGTCCATCTCCATCCAAATACATCTGCCCACCACCGTTAATACCATCGAACCGGTCCACCCTCAAAACACCGTTACGTCGTGCCTGTAACAGATTTATCCCTTAAAAACCCCGTTTTGATCATCAAAACCGCAATTCGCTGGAATTCTTTGCAAAACAGTCCACATTTTGGATAATTGGTGCTGGCTAAGCGCCTTTATAGAGTTCAATATTTGTCACAGAATTGGCGCCAAGGAACCGGCAAAATTGAGGCATGATGCTGGCCTCTTAACAACCGAGGTTGAACATTTGCCTAAAAGGACTGTCACAAGAGGACGTCTGGCGGCAAATACTAGAAACCGCTCCCTCTGAACTTATCCGGTTAAACTTATGAGCCCAATGAAACAGGCTATCTACTCCAGCCGAACGGCTGATAAATTTGTTGTTCGATTACCTGATGGCATGCGCGATCGTGTCTATCAAGTAGCAAAAAATCATCATCGCAGCATGAATTCCGAGATTATTGCTCGCCTTGAGCAGAGTTTGATTCAGGAAGGGGCGTTGGGTGATGAACCTAGCTTACGCCTAGACAGTCCTGAGCTGTCTTTGCATGAACGCGAGTTGCTGCAACGGTTTCGTCAACTTTCTCACCGTCAACAAAACGCGCTTGTTTCGTTGATTGCTCATGACACCGAGCTCGCTGCAGACGATGAGTCCTAACAGTCGGTTTACTATTCAGGCCAGCATTTAGCTGGCTTTTTTTATTGTTGCTTAGTTTTTCTCAAGAAACTGTTTTTGACGGCTCCCTGCCACGCTTTGCATAAGCCTGTCGGAGTCAGTGTTTTGGCAACACGGTGCGTTGGGTACAGTGTTTGTACCCTTCGCCAATATGCAGGTTTTTCTAAAATTCGGTAAGACACAGGTCTGCTTGGTCGTTAAATACTGCCCTCTACATCTTCCAGGCTGAAGGTCTCGGTGTTGTCATTGTAGGAAAAAATCTCTGCGTATCGTCCCCAACTGATGACACTGTCCAATGTCTCTCTAGCGATAGACTCGTTAAGCGAGTCCTCCAGTTCTTGCTCAAAACGTACCCGCGGCGCCCAATGCCCGTTTCGCTCTTGCAACACCTGCCGAATCCGCGCAGCCAACGGCACATGTTTGACAAGATGTTCAGCAAAAACTGTTTTGCGCTCCTGCGTTCCGTACTCAGCAAATAATTTACCGGTTTCTGTCAGCGTAATATCAGCCCCCTTGAGTTCGGCAAATCCCAGGTTCTCAAGCATTTCCGCCACGGGGAACAAATCATCGACCTCCAACAGCAACCGCGCGGAGATTTGGGGCAGTCCCGCATGACCATGGTAGGGCTCCGCCGCCAGCGCCTCGATCAACCCCGCCATGAGGTTGGTGGAGACTTCCGGTAGCGGACTACCCATCTGAAGTTCAGGTTTACCAACGGTGGCATCAGCACTACGACGGTGGGTCATCAAGGCGTAGATATCGTCGACCATGTGCCTGAATGTCGGGTCAAGGCGGTTACGCGGATGGCCAAACGGCACTTTGATCTCCGCCACGACCCGGCCGGGGTTCGATGACAAGACCAGAATGCGGTCGCACATCAACACCGCTTCTTCGATGTTGTGGGTCACGATCAGGATGGACTTGATCGGTAACTGCTTGCCGCTCCACAAATCCAGTAAATCAGACCGCAACGTCTCAGCAGTCAACACGTCCAGCGCGGAGAACGGTTCGTCCATCAGCAATAACGTCGGGTTAACCACCAGACCCCGGGCAAAACCCACGCGCTGGCGCATACCACCCGACAACTCTCGCGGGTAAGCGTTTTCAAAGCCGTCAAGACCAATCAAGTCAATGGCGGCAAGCGCGCGTCGACGCGATTCTTTGGGATCTACCTGCAGCGCCTGCAGGCCGGCCTCAACGTTTTCGAGAACGGTTAGCCAGGGGAACAACGCAAAAGTTTGAAAGACCATGGCCACGCCTTCGGCGGGGCCGTTCAAGAGCTCACCGTTATAGCGGACCTCTCCAGACGAAGGCTCTATCAACCCGGCGATAACCCGCAGCAGCGTCGATTTACCAGATCCGGAACGGCCTAACATGCCAACGATCTCGCCTTCACGCAGCTTAAGGTCAACGTTGCTAAGCACCTGCAACTCATCTTTGCCTTTGCCAAAACTGCGACTGACTTCGCTAAGAGAATAAATTTCCCGGGATACGCCGGTGTGTTCGGTGAAAGTATTCATAAGATCGACTCCAATTAGTTCAGACGGAGTTTGTTTTCAGCGATGGCGTACATAGGGCGCCACACCAAGCGATTGAATGCCACGACAAAAAGCGACATCACCACCACGCCTAGCGTGATTTTAGGGAAATCGCCGGCGGCCGTGGTTTCAGCAATATAAGCACCCAGACCATGAGCGACGACTTTGTCTTGGCCCCAAGAAACGTATTCGGAAACGATACTTGCGTTCCATGCGCCGCCCGAGGCTGTGATTGCCCCGGTCACGTAATAAGGAAAAATGCCAGGCAACATGACCTTGCGCCACCACAACCAGCCGCGAATACGGAAGTTGGCAGCCGCCTCTCTGAAGTCATTAGGGAATGCGCTAGCACCGGCAATCACGTTGAACAGGATGTACCACTGCGTCCCCAAAACGATCAGCGGGCTCAGCCAAATATCTGGGTTCAAGTTGTAGTGCAGGATAACGATCACAAATACGGGAAATAAAAGATTTGCCGGAAAGGCCGCCAGAAACTGCGCAAGCGGCTGAATTTTTTCCGCGAGCCGCGGCCGCAAGCCAATCAGCACACCTAGGGGTACCCAAATCAATGACGCTACTACGATCAGCAAAACAACCCGCAGCAAGGTAATCACCGCCAGACCCAGCACGTGCCACACCTCGCTGAACGTCACCTCGGTGCCAACGTATATCGTGATGCGGTACAACACGTACAGCGTGAACGCCGTAATGAAGCTGCCCCAGATAAAATCGATGATCCGCGACCTGGAGGCACTGTGTTTGACGGGCACTGACTTGGAGCGCGGCAGGCTCAGACGCATATGGCCTATGCGGGTAATCGCCCGCGCAAACGGCCGCAACAGACGCTGAATCACCCGGGTACGCTGGATGAGATTAAGCACCCAGGATTCAGGTGATCCGCCTTGGGAGGCGGTGTCTTCCATGCGAAACTTGTCCGCCCAGGCCACCAATGGCCGGAATAGGAACTGGTCATAAATCAGTATCACCGCCACCATCGCCAAAATCACGTAGCCAACGGCATGCAGGTTCTGCTGCTGAATGGCGGTGGCCAGATAAGAACCAACGCCTGGCAGGGTGATGGTTTTGTCGCCAACGGTAATGGCTTCTGAGGCAACCACAAAAAACCAGCCGCCAGACATGCTCATCATCATGTTCCAGATTAGCCCCGGCATCGCGAACGGCACGTCCAGCTTCCAAAATTTTTGCCACCCGGAAAGCTGAATATTTTGCGCCACCTCCTCCAAATCACGGGGCAGCATTCGCAGAGACTGATAGAAGCTGAACGTCATGTTCCACGCTTGGCTGGTAAAAATCGCGAAAATAGCAGCGCATTCCGCACCCAAAACGCGACCCGGAAACAGCAGCAGGAAAAACGTGACGGTAAATGAAATATATCCCAGCACAGGCACTGATTGCAGGATGTCCAAAACCGGCACCAGCAGTTTCTCAGCACGTCGACTTTTCGCAGCCAAGGTCCCGTAAATCAGGGTAAAAATCAACGACGCAACCATCGCGGCCAACATACGCAACGTAGTGCGTATCGCGTATTCCGGGAGGTTGGACGGATCAAGTGAGATCACTTCGCTTTGCAACGTTGATATCGGCGCCCACGTTTCACGTGCACCGATGGAGAAGAACAGCAAAAATCCGATAACCAAAGGCATGGCTATCAAGTCCCAACGGTTAGGTAGCAGCCGCCGAGCTGTTGACGGGATGTAGTGACGGAATACTTTATTCATATTCGGTGGTTCCAGTAGCGTTCCGGCTGTGATCATTGACCACAATCCAACGTCCTCGAGAGCACAATTGCACGTAATTGCCATCAGACAATTGATACAAAGCAATCTGTATTTAACCGGTAAAACGAAGAAGATTGGCCACGCAAACGAACGCTAGCTGGCATTTCAGAGCGTGATAGCGCTATTCAGTAATCAAATCGCTGAACCGCTCCGCACACTCTCTGCATCCCGTTTGGCATTCCACTGTGTGACCCACCGAGAATGGTCGGGGTCCATGGGGGTCTCCTTTGGTGAGGGTTAATACAATATTAATGCCCTACGCCAGCATCACTTGTTTCAGAGCGACGTAGCGGCTAAACGCCTTCGCGGCCAGATGATACTTATCTATATGTTACATAAACATGAATAAAGCTTAATTATTGCCCAGCGAAACTGTCTACAAGCTGTCGTCCTGCCATGCCGCTGCCAAACAATAGAGGCAAGGTCTAAAGCAAGAAAACAGTCGCCAGTCCCAGGAAGATAAAAAACCCACCACTGTCGGTCATGGCGGTGATCATCACGCTTGCACCCATGGCTGGATCCCGACCAAAACGCACGAGGGTCATGGGAATAAACACCCCCATAAACGCGGCCAGTAACAGGTTGAGAGTCATGGCTGCTGTCATAACCACGCCCAGCGACCAACTGCCGTAAAGCAGATAGGCCACAACACCGATCACGCCACCCCAGACCACCCCGTTTATAAGCGCTACGATCAGCTCTTTGCGCATCAGGCGCGAGGTATTGCCGGTGCTGACTTGATCCAGCGCCATTGCGCGGACGATCATCGTTATTGTTTGGTTGCCGGAGTTGCCACCAATGCCCGCGACAATGGGCATCAAGGCGGCCAAAGCCACCAACTTCTCGATCGAGCCCTCGAACAGGCCGATGACCCGCGAGGCGACAAAGGCGGTGATCAGATTGATTGCCAACCACGCCCAACGGTTACGCAGTGACTTCCAGACTGACGCGAAGATGTCTTCTTCCTCACGCAGACCTGCCATGTTGAGGACTTCGCTCTCACTCTCCTCACGGATTAGGTCAACCATTTCGTCGATGGTCAGACGGCCGATCAGCTTGCCGTTTTTGTCGACTACGGGTGCAGAAATCAAGTCATAACGCTCAAATGCCTGAGCGGCGTCGTAACCGTCTTCATCCGGGTGAAAACTGACTGTGTCATTGGCCATGACCGCCGCAACTTGTTTGTCGGGGTCATTGACCAGCAGACGCTTGAGCGGCAGAACACCCTTGAGCACACCGTCGTGGTCGACAACGAATAATTTATCAGTGTGGCCGGGCAGCTCCTTGAGCCGACGCAGATAACGCAAGACCACTTCCAGGCTGACATTCTCCCGGATCGTTACCATCTCGAAGTCCATCAGGGCACCGACCTGATGGTCTTTGTATGACAACGCTGAACGCACTCGCTCACGCTGCTGGACGTCGAGTGCTTCCATCAACTCATGAACGACGTCACGCGGCAATTCAGGGGTAAGGTCAGCGAGCTCGTCGGCGTCCATTTCCTTCGCCGCAGCCAGTAGCTCTTGATCGTCCATATCGGCGATCAATGTTTCACGAACTGAATCTGAAACTTCGAGAAGAACGTCGCCGTCACGCTCGGATTTGACCAACTGCCAAACCGTCAGACGATCTCCCAGCGGCAAGGCTTCAAGGATGTAGGCCACGTCAGCGGAGTGCAGATCATCGAGCTTGCGCTGCAACTCGACAACGTTCTGCCGATGAACAAGATTTTCAACACGATCGTGGTGCTGGCCTTCCTGACGATGAGTCAGATCTTCGACCACACGCTGCCGCTGCAGCAGCTCAACGACTTGAGCGAGGCGGTCCTGCAGGCTGTCTTGCGATTTTTTTACTTCTATTTCGGTCATAGGCGAACTCCACTCCCAGCAGCGGAGCACGCCAGGGAGATCAATCAGTCAATTCATGATTGGTGAAACGTGTTGCCGAGTTACTACTGGGTAAGTCCATGGAGGTATTCCACAAGCCCCGACGGAGCTGACGGGCGTAATGATACAGGCATGCCGCCATCGCGCCCTACAAAATCTTGGCAAGAACAAGCGCTTGCGGAACATAGCTAATCAACAGTGCTGTGACGTTACATCCTGCGAAGAAAACACGCGGATTACACATTAACTAAACGCTAAGCTTTAAGACGAGCGTCATGGAGGACCTCAAATGCCTGTCACTGCCCGAACAACCTTGATCGCTACCCTGCTCTGCTTTCCACTTCAAACACTGGCCACAACGGTTCAGCGCTGCGAGGACCCCGAAGGGCGCGTCAGTTTCACCTATCAAGGCTGCCCCAGCGGCCACCGCATGCAATCGCAAAATGCGTACAACGCCACACCCGGTAGCACGGCTTATCTTTTGCCTGACGCTGAATCTTTTCGAGGTCGGCGCGTAGTCCCGGCAGATAGTCAGCGAGCCAATAAAGAATTGGTCGTTGTAGGGCAGCATTACGATGGCTGCGCAAATGTGTTGAGCCGTGAGCAACGGCGGCGCGCGATCATCCAGCAGCAGGCCCGTGTCGGCATGACGATGCGCGACGTGGAAAGCTCATTGGGCAAACCGGATAAAATTGTGAGTCGAAACGGAGAAACCCGCTACACGTATGAGCCCAAAAATGGTCGCAGTAGCCAAGTTGTTTTCGATGAGGAGGGATGCGTAAAAGGTAAACCCTAGACAGCAAAAAGCCCGCATCAGATGCAGGCTTTTTGGTGTTTGGTGCACTCGACAGGATTCGAACCTGTGACCGCTCGGTTCGTAGCCGAGTACTCTATCCAGCTGAGCTACGAGTGCATTTTGTGTTTGATAAACCAGGCCACCGCTGGTTGAAGCAAGTTACTTACATTGCTGTAAACAACCTTTTAATTGGTGCACTCGACAGGATTCGAACCTGTGACCGCTCGGTTCGTAGCCGAGTACTCTATCCAGCTGAGCTACGAGTG
>NZ_JASJVL010000034.1:0-16950 GCF_035019745.1 Pseudomonas sp. 10S5 | reverse complement strand
TGCAACACCAGGTTTGCCTGGCTGGTGTCGCCGTCCGCATCCTTGAGGGTGTAGGTGAACGTATCAGTGCCATTGCCCCCATCATGCAGCTTGATGAAACTCGGATCATGGGGATGGAGGGTGTAGGTGTAAGAGCCATCCACCGCCAGCACCAACGTGCCGTATGTACCGACAAAAGTACCGCCAACAATCGGACCGCTCGGAATGCGATCAGCGCCTTGGATGTCGTTGGTCAGCACGTTACCGGTCAGGGTAAGCAGGCTTTCGGACGCTATGTTTGGGTTGCTGTCGTCAAACGCCTTAGGTACGTCGTCGATGATGTTAACGTCGACACTACCGGTGGCCACATTCCCATCGTTATTGGTCGCTACCACTGGAAGATGGTCGATTATGTCGTTAGTGCCATTGCCGGGAGCATGGGATTGCGCACCATTTAAGGTGTAGGTGTAGGAGACCACGCCAGTTTGGGAGTTATAGCCGGTCACGGTCAGCGTATTGCCCAGCCCGGTATCAATCGCTTGGGGGAAACCACTCGCTTTGCCATTGGTAATTACGTTAACGCCATCAATGGTCAAACCTTTCAACCCGTCCGCAGCGTTAATGGTAAAACTTCCACTTTGGGTCAATGCGCCAGGATTGGCCGCAGAACCGAGGGGCAAATTGGCCTCGTTGACGGTCAGTTCACCGCTACTCACGTTCAATCCAACAATGCTGATACTGGTATCAGGCGGTGCAACGCCCCCTGGGGGACTTCCCGGGCCGTTATCAGGCGGTGCAACGCCCCCTGCGGGATTACCCGAACCGTTATCCGGCGGTGCAATGACCTCTGCGGGAGTGCCCGAGCCGTTATCCGTGAGGGGAGCGACTTGACCTTCAGGGAATATCGGTGCGCTGCTCAAGCCAGCGGTCGGGAAACCGACTACCGGATCGACACGCCCACCCACTTCAGTTAGCAAAACGAAGGAATGTCCGCCCCCCAATGCGCCCGCTACGTCATTAATAGCCGGACCAGCGGCAGCTGGGTCAGCAATCTTTGTCGGGTCACCGCCGGCCGCGATAGCTTGCTGCAACTGTTGAACATCGGTCAATTGCGCCTCGGTAGGCGCTGTCGTGTCCGGGGTGTCGATGTGTGTCGCATGGTTGGCCAGAATTTCAGGGGTCAGCGGCATGCTGCTGTCACGGCCCAACGTCAGCTCACCACCGTCAGTAAGGTGCACCGCAACGGCACCCACTGGACCGGTTTGCAGGCGCTCACCTGCAAATACCTGATCACCCGCTACCAGAGCGCGGTGGGTTCCATCCCCCGTAACCGCGAAAACTTCGCCCACAACGTGCGTGACGGTACCGATCAACTTGGCCATATCCACTCCTCCGTTACCGACGTCTGTCGGCTACTGGACCTGTAAAAGCACCGCACCTCGAAGAACGGCTTTCTTACAAAATCCGATGTAAATACTACATATCGTTCAAGAACCTGTTCATCAAAAGAAACGCAATATCACTAAGCCAGTATGCAGCGACAATAAAACGTCACCTCGTATAACTTTGTTTTTGACCTTTATTGCAGCGCCGCTTTATTTTTTTAATGGTGTTTGAACTTTTCTTAGAATCGTCTAAAACCCCCTATAGCGTTAGCCATTAAGCGATTTACGAGTGAAACAATGTCTGTAAATCAGAACTACGCATAAGTTTTTTTTGGCATAACCGTTATGAAGAAATCGTCTTAATAAAGCGTCAAAAAGTTGTTAACCCTGTTGTTACAATTCTGATACGTTTTCAGCTAAGTTTTTCGCCAATTTATTGGCGATAACGACACACCATCAAGTATTAGGGAGAAGTACATGCGCGTTTTGAACCCCCTCTGCAGCGCAATTTTGTTAGCAATGACCTGTACAACCGCTCATGCCATGTCAATCACCCAAGCGATCCAAAGCACTATCGAATATCACCCGGAGGTTCACTCCAATTCGAATAGTCGACTGGCCGCAGATCAAGACGTCAAAATTGCAAGGGGCGGGTATTTGCCGACGGTGGATTTAATTGCCGGATACGGCCGTGAAGGCATCGACAGCCCAACGACCAGAGCCCTTACCGGCAGAGGTAGAGAGACGCTTAACTACACCCAGTCCGAGCTACGACTGCGGCAAATGTTGTTTGATGGGTTCAACACACCGAACGAAGTTCACCGTACTCAATCGGTGGTTAATTCCCGCGCTTACTATGTTCAAGGCGTCTCGGAAGATGTCGCGTTGCGGGCGATTGAGGTCTACCTGGATGTGCTGAAACGACGTGAGCTGTTGACCCTGGCTAAGAACAACCTTCAAGCACACTTGCGTATCAATGATCAGATCGGTTTACGCAGCAGCAGAGGCGTAGGCACCAATGCTGACCTTGACCAATCCAAAGCCCGTCGCGCATTGGCGCAGGACAATTTTTATACCGCCCAGGTAGACCTGGCTGACGCAGAAGCGAACTTCTTCAGCGCGGTGGGTCGTATGCCTGACGAACTGGAAACGCCACCGACGATCAAGGGTCAGGTACCCAATAACCTTGTGGATGCCCGCCAATCGATGCTGGCGAACAACCCATACTTGAAGTCTGCCCAAGCGGACGTGCAATCGGCCGAAAGCCAATATGAGGTTGCTAAATCACCGTTCTACCCGCGTTTCGATGCCGAGCTGGCAACGGGCGCCAACGAAAACCTGCAAGGCGAGCCCGGCTACGACAATGAATGGCGCGCGGCCGTCGTGATGAACTACAACCTGTTCAACGGCAACCGTGACAAGGCGCGCTTGCAAGGCGACGCTTACCGAATCAATCAGTCAATGGACATTCGCAACAACGCCCTGCGCACGCTTAACGAAAACCTGTCGCTGGCATGGAACGCAATGAACAACGCGCACATCCAAACACCCATTGCGCGCGAATATGCAGAAACCACGACCAAGGTTCGAGCGGCTTATCAGGACCAGTTTGGCTTGGGTCAACGGACCCTGCTCGACTTGCTCGATAGCGAAAACGAACTCTTCAATGCCGCCCGTCGCTATACCGAGGTGCGTTACACCGAGGAATACTCCATGTACCGGGTGCTAGCGACCACCGGCGAACTGTTGCGTCAGTTACGCGTGGTTTTACCCGCAGAAGCAGTGGCGGTCTCGGACGTCAAAAGCGAAGCCCGTTTGCCAGAAATGAAATAAAGGTTGTCGTCTCGGAGTAGCCTAATTTGACCACCATGGAAAACGTATCAGTCGACCCCCGACTGAGTTTCGACGACCCCTTACTCGACGGTTTGCTGATCCTTTGCAAGCTGCACGACTGCACCGTCAGCCGGGCCAGCCTGAGCGCAGGCCTGCCACTGAAACAGCAGCGACTGACCGTCGACCTGCTGCCTCGGGCTGCGGCGCGCGCGGGTTTGCAAGCACGCCTCTTGCGACGTCAACTCAACGATCTGTCGGCCTTAAATTTACCGGTGCTGTTGCTGCTGAAAAACAACCGCTGCGCCGTTCTCAGGCGTTGGTCCGACGATGATCGCGCATTGATTCTGCCCAGCGAGGCCGAAGGCGGCGAGCAATGGGTAAGCCGCGAGGAACTACTGGAAAACTACAGCGGCCAAGCCTTGTTCGCCCGCCCACGCCACGAACTCGAAGAGCTACGCTCGCCACTGGTGCCGAGGGTAGAAGCCTGGTTTCGCGACACCGTGAAACTTTCGCGCTGGTTATACAGCGATGCGATTCTCGCCAGTCTGTGCATTAACGTGCTCGGACTGATGGTGCCTTTGTTCGTCATGCAAACTTATGATCGGGTCGTACCAAACCAGGCCACTTCGACCCTGTGGGTGCTATCAATAGGGTTATTGGTCGGTACGGTTTTCGAGCTGATCTTGCGAGTGGTTCGCGCACACTTACTGGATCAAGCTGGCAAGAAGACCGACATCATCCTGTCGGCAACATTGTTTGAGCGCATTACTGGTATGTCGATGAAGGCCCGCCCCGCGACCATCGGTGGCTTCGCCCAAAGCATCCATGACTTCCAAGGCCTGCGTGAATTTCTAACGGCAGTCACCCTCACCAGTTTGATCGACTTGCCGTTCGCCGTGCTGATGCTGGGCGTAATCGGCCTGCTCGGCGGCTGGCTAGTGGTGATTCCAATAGTGGCGTTTCCCATCACAATCATCTTCGCGTTGTTGATTCAAGCTCGGCTGCGCGACACCGTGCAGCGAAGTTTGTCGTTGGGCGCCGAACGCCAGGCACTCCTCATTGAAACCCTCGGCGGCCTTGAAACCCTCAAGGCCTGTAGCGCCGAGAGTGAGCGCCAACACAAATGGGAAGCCACCCACGGCGCCCTTACCCGCCTCGACAGCCACGCCCGCAACCTCTCGGCGCTAGCCACCAATGGCACGCTGTTCATTCAGCAGTTTTGCGGGATGGCGACCATCGTGGCAGGGGTCTACAGCATCATCGCCGGCAATTTGAGCGTCGGTGCGCTGGTTGCTACTTACATGCTCGGCAGTCGGGTGCTGGCGCCACTCGGGCAAATCGCCGGGCTCATTACGCGCTATCAACAAGCGCAACTGACAATGAAAAGTACCGACGCGCTGATGGCCCTCCCGCAAGAGCGCGACGCCAAGCAAAGACCGCTGGAACGCACCCAACTCAAAGGGGCCTTAGAGGTCCATCACGTGACTTTTCGCTACAACGGGCAAAGCACTCCGGCGCTGCATACGGTCAATTTCGCGGTAAAGCAAGGCGAACGTATTGGCATCATCGGCCGCAGCGGCTCAGGTAAAAGCACCTTGGCGCGGTTGCTCATGGGTTTCTACGCCCCGGAAGAAGGTCAGCTATTGCTCGATGGTCTGGACCTACGGCAATTAGACGTGGCTGACCTGCGGCAACAAATTGGTTATGTGGCCCACGATCTGCCGCTTCTGGCCGGCAGCCTGCGCGACAACCTGACCTTGGGCGCGCGTTACATCAGCGATGCGCGAATGCTCGAAGTGGCGGACATGACCGGCGTAAGCGAACTGGCCCGGCAGCATCCACAAGGCTTTGATCGGCCGGTGGGCGAGCGCGGACAGCTGCTGTCCGGCGGGCAACGCCAAGCAGTATTGATGGCTCGGGCACTACTGCTGGACCCACCGATTTTGTTGCTCGACGAACCCACCAGCGCTATGGACAACAGCAGCGAAGAAGCTCTGCGCCAACGCCTGCACGGCTGGATGCAAGGCAAAACCCTATTGTTGGTCACTCACCGCACCTCGATGCTAAGTCTGGTGGACCGATTAGTGGTATTGGACAACGGCAAAGTCGTTGCCGATGGTCCAAAAGACATCGTCATCGAAGCGTTACGCAAGGGCCGCGTCGGCTCGGCAGCGGTCTAGGAAGCCCTCTCATATGTCAGTGACAACCGGCCAGCGCGGCTACTTTCATTTCGGTAAATCTGCCGACACCGAATTCATGCCCGAAGTGGCTGGCGTTGTCGCGCAGGATTCGCCCCGAGGTTCACGCTTGACCGTCTGGATCGCCGCCGCGCTGATCATTTCAGCATTGGTCTGGGCCAAATTTGCGGTACTCGAAGAGGTCACCATGGGTGAAGGCAAAGCCATTCCCTCGAGCAAAGTGCAGGTCATTCAAAACCTGGAAGGTGGGATTGTCACCGAAATTTTTGTCCGCGAGGGGCAAATGGTGAACAAGGGCGACACCTTGCTGCGCCTGGACGACACGCGCTTTCTCTCCAACAAAGGCGAAAGCGAAGCCGACCGTTACGCGCTAATTGCCCAAGTTGAACGCTTGTCGGCTGAATCAGAGGGGCGACCGTTCAAACTCTCAGATGACGTGGTTAAAAAAGCGCCTCAAGTGGCCGCCGATGAGCTTTCGCTGTATCAATCTCGGCAGCGGCGCCTGAGCAGCGAACAGCGCACACTGAATCAGCAATTGCTGCAAAAAACTCAAGAGTTGGCTGAGTTCCGTTCCAAGCAGGAGCAATACCGCAACAGTCTGAGTCTGCTTCAACAAGAAATGAGCATGTCGGCGCCGCTGGTGAACACTGGCGCCGTGTCTCCGGTGGAAATTCTGCGCCTCAAACGCAACGCCGTTGAAGCGCGCGGTGCCATGGACGCCACCACTCTAGCGATCCCCCGTGCTGAAGCAGCAATCAACGAAATAAAAAGTAAGGTCCAAGAATCGGAATTCGTATTCCGCTCTGACGCGTCCAAAGATCTCAACGATAAACGCACCGACTTGTCGAAACTTACGGCCACCAGTATCGCCATTGATGACCGGGTCAGCCGCACTACAGTGGTCTCACCGGTACACGGCATCATCAAAGTAATGAAGGTCAATACCATCGGCGGCGTGGTTCAGCCTGGCAGCGACATGGTGGAAGTCGTGCCTTTGGAAGACAACCTGCTGATCGAGGCCAGAGTCCGCCCACAAGACGTGGCCTTTCTGCACCCGGGACAGCCCGCCATGGTCAAATTCAGCGCCTACGACTACACCATTTATGGCGGCCTCAAAGCCAAACTGGAGCTGATCGGTGCCGACACCATCACCGATGACAAGGGCAACAGCTTCTATTTAATCCAGGTCCGCACCGACAAAAACCATCTGGGCAGCGATGCCAAACCGCTGCTGATCATCCCCGGCATGGTGGCCACCGTGGACATCATCACCGGAGAGAAAAGCGTCATGGATTATTTGCTCAAGCCAGTGCTGAAAGCGCATACCGAGGCGATGAGGGAGCGGTAAAACGTCCAGACAGTCAAATTGAACTGCGCCCCAGTAGTCGGACATAGATCCAACCTCTGGGGCGCAGTTCATGGGCGTGGGACCGAATTTATTCGGGAAGAGGTTCGTCTGAGACCTGCAAATCCAGACTAGCCATTAATTTTCAGATACCCAGAACGAACTTTTAATTTGCTTGCATGAGCTACACGCTGGCCTAATCGCTGGCGGGAGTATTAAAGGTTTGATTATGGAAAACATTCGTACTGTAAGCACCCACGCGCTGTCGTTAACGATCAGCATCGTGTTGATCGCGTTAAATCTACGCCCGGCAATGGCCGCCGTTGGCCCCTTACTTTCGACGATCCGTGGGGATATTGATCTCTCGTTCGGCATGGCGTCATTGCTGACAATGCTGCCAGTGATGACCATGGGCTTGGCGATGTTTTTCGGGATGCGCATCGCCCGACGCATGGGCGAGCACCGAACAATCGCCCTGTCCTTGCTGGTTATCGGTGTTTCAACGAGCTTGCGCGTTTACCTCGACTCGTCCACCGGACTGATTCTCAGCGCGGTATCAGCCGGATTGGGGATTGCGATGATTCAGTCACTGATGCCGGCGCTGATCAAGCGGCGCTTCGGCTCGAACGTGTCGCTGTTCATGGGTTTGTATGTCACCGCCATCATGGGCGGTGCTGCTATCGCTGCTTCGCTCAGTCCGCTGATTATGGTCAGCACCGCTAGCTGGCAGATAGGCTTGGGCTCATGGGGAGCACTGGCGTTGGTCGCGCTGGTGTTCTGGCTTGGTCAGCGCTCATCCGTCGCCGATTCAGCAGACGTTCCGACCTGCCCCGACGAAGCCTTCATTGGAAAACCCAGAGCCTGGACATTGGGGATTTTCTTCGGATTGGGCACGGCCTCATATACCTGTGTACTGGCTTGGCTTGCACCGTACTACGTCGAAAAAGGCTGGAGCGAACAGGGCGCCGGATTGATGTTGAGCTTTATGACAGCCATGGAAGTTTTGTCGGGTCTAGCGACTCCCGCTCTTGCCAATCGCAGCCGGGACAAACGCAGGGTGCTGGCGGTGCTGCTACTGTTGATCATTATCGGCTTTTGCGGCCTGGCCACCAGCCCTGATGGCTTCAGCTTGATATGGCCTTGTCTTTTGGGATTGGGAATCGGCGGCCTGTTTCCCATGAGCCTGATCGTTACCATGGATCATCTGGATAACCCACAGCGTGCTGGCGGCCTAACCGCTTTCGCCCAAGGCGTTGGTTATTTGATCGCAGGGCTCTCCCCGTTGCTCGCCGGAATTATCCGCGATCGTTTGGGCAGCTTCGAGTGGGCGTGGTGGTGTTTGGCAGTGGTGATGATGGCGATGCTCTTAATGGTGCCGCGTTTTAATCCAACGTATTACGCCAAGTATTTTTCTATGCGTTAGCGACTAGTAACATTCAAATTGGTTGTTCAACTTGGCCAGCGGATCATGCCATTGGTCGATGCGGCCCTAACAAATCTAAGTACGTACCTAACATTTACCAAACCAGCACGTTACCTTGAAGTTCGCTAATTCTCTAGCGATTTAGCAAGGCAAGGAGTGCTAGCCGGCGCGACCAGCATCCATAAGTTTTACTTAGAGAGACTCAACCGAAATGCTCATCTGTCCGGTGCCGCTGGCGGGGTACACCGGTTGCCATCGGTCCACTGCGCGCTCAAGAAACTTTGCAACCGCCAATATTCGCTCCTCTTTCCAATGTGGTCCTACGATCTGGATGCCTACTGGCAACCCTGTCTCCGGATCATACCCACCGCGAATTACCACTGCAGGTGAACCAGAGAGACTGAACGGGAACACAAAGCCATATTGATCTATGTCCGCAAGGGATTGCCCGTGAGCGAATGCTACGTCTGGGAATACAGGACAGATGAATAAGTCATACTGGTTAAAAAATTTCGCCAACTGAAAGCGGAAAGTATCAATCATGATCCAATCCCTCTTCATTTCATCTACGTTTAAATCGACGCTATCGCTCATTTGCATAAGCTGATGCGTAGCTCTTGTACATGATTGCTTGTTCATCGCTGTAAACATATTTTTCCAACTGCGTCCTCCATCACCACCGGTGATAAAAACTCGCCAAAGCACCGCGCTAGCCTCATTGAGCAAGGGCGGAGAATTGTCCGTAATATCCAATACCACATCGCCCAAACAAGCGGCAATCCGTAGCAATACATTTGATACCGCTGGACTGACAAGGCTGTGTGAATGGTCCCAAGACAATGCCACACGTAATTCCGATAGTGGTTCACTGGCGGTGAACGGAACATCTACGGTGTCCGGATCTTGGCCGTCGCTACCACTAATCAATTTACCAAGAAGTGCTATATCATCTACATAACGCCCCATCACACTGTATGAAGACGTCAGGTGGAAAAGCCCTGAGCGCTCGTTTGGAAACTGGCCGGTGAGTGGAACCCGACCCTGAGTCAATTTCAAACCAGAAATACCGTTGAAGTGTGCCGGTATTCGCACACTACCGCATGCATCCGAGGCAAGACCCGCCGGCGAGCATCCTGCCGCAATTGATGCCGCTTCCCCCCCACTGCTTCCTCCCGCTGAACGGGTAGCGTCGTAGGGATTGACCGTGCGGCCATACAACAGATTTTCAGTCTCGAACGCCATGCACAGCTCAGGCACATTACTAATGCCGAGGACAATTGCACCAGCCATACGCAGTCGACTGACCACCGTAGCATCGTGCTGGCTGGGTTCACCCTGCAATTCTGACAAACCCCGTGACATTCGAAAGCCTTCAACATGGCACACGTCTTTGATAGTAAGTGGAATACCATGCAGCGGGCCTAGAAATTGTCCCTTGCTAGCTAAATCATCGGCATGTTTTGCCTGCTTCAAAACTATCTCTTCAGCTCCGAACTGGACTAATGCATTGATTTTCGGATTTCGCTCAGAAATACGCTTGAGATAATGCCGCACCAGTTTTTCGCTTGTCAGAATACCTCGCCGAATCAGCCCAGCCATTTCCGACAGTGTTAAATTATCTGGATTAATCATGGTCAACTGGCTTGCCTGCGACGCAGCAGCGTGTTGGGAATGTGATACATATATCGAACAATCAACGCGAACGCCTTCACAACAAATCTGGGTCGTTTTGAAGTGGCCTCAAGTGACGCCTCGATCATGTTAAGGACATGATGTAAGGCTTCGCTAGTGATGTTCAGCGGAGGGTAAAAACGAAGAACCGGGTTATCGGCTCTTTCATTCATCGAGTGTCCTGCATGCACACCACGCTTACCCAACTCCAAAGTCATTAGCGTCTCATAGACCGACCCACGTAAACGTAAACCTAACATCAGGCCAATACCCGGAACATCCTTGACGATTTTCGGATAACGTTCTGCCAATCGCTGCAATCCGTAACGGAACAAGTTGCCATTGACCCGTGACTGCCCTACAAGATTGTGCTGCTCGATGTAATTGATAGCAGCCAACGCAGATACGCAGGCCAGTGGATGTCCGCCATTGCTTCGCTGCTCAGTCTCGACTTGTTGCAAAGGATGCTTACGGGACAACCGCTCGCTGTACAGTGCACAAGCGAATGACGTGTAACCGCCAGTCAACCCTTTGGACAGAATCATTATGTCTGGCACTATTTGGTCATAGTCGACCGCAAACCATTTTCCGCAACGCCCGAAACCAGTCTGGATTTCGTCGGCCACCAAAATGGTTTCAGTGGCATTGCATAGTTCTCTGACGCTGGCCATGTAGCCAACTGGTGGAACCGTTAAATGAGCCCCACCCAGGATCGGCTCAATATAAACGGCACACACGCCCTTACCAACCGCATGTTGCAAAGCTGAAAAATCCCCATAGGGTACAAAGGTCACCTCCGAATCGTGGTTACCGTAGGAGCGTTGGTGCTGTTGTTGACCAAGGATGCTCATCGCCGCTAAGGTCTTGCCATGGTATGAGTCATTCATGACTACGACTCCTCGCCGGTGCTTTTGTACCTTAAGGATATAGCGTAGCGTCTGCTCAATCGCCTCGGCCCCGGACACCATGTAGCGCACATCACCCCATTTTCCCGGCACGATGTTTTTCAATCGGTCGGAGAGCGAAGTTTGCGAAGAATGTAGTCGATCTTGGGGCGCCCAAGCCATGATATTGAGCTGATCTTGAACACTCTCAAGAACCATAGGGTTACGATGCCCTACAACAAACACGCCGTAACTGCATGCACAGTCGATGAAGCGTTTGCCATTGTTATCAGTAACGTATACGCCATCGGCTTTTTTTTCGACGCTGGTGTTACCTAGTCGATAAAGTTTCGTAGCTGACGCACTCCAGTGACGCTGGCAATCATCAAGCAATTGCTCATGCTGCATGATTGAGGACATGAGAGTAGGTCTCCTTGATAGCTGTGGCCGCACGTGCAATTTGCTCCGAGCGAGCGGTGATAGGAATACGCAATATCAACTCTCGCCCTGTCGGAACATTGACATACACACCGCGAGAATAGAGTTCTTTTTGTAACAATAAAACATCGCACTTTTCGTCCAGTGACATTCCGACCCACCCCCCATGAACCCTCAAATCAAAGTCCTCCAAAACGTCGCCAAGTATTCTACCGTTTTCCTCACAGCGAACCGGAGCATCAATCGATATGACGTGATCCAACGCTGCAATCGCAGCAACGCAAGCCATCGGATTACCGGCAGTAGTACTGCCATGTTTTGCTGGGCTACTACGACCATAGACTTTGTAGGCGATATTTTCACTACAAGTATAAGTACCGATAGGAAGCGCGCCGCCTCCGAGGGCTCCCCCCAAAACCACAATGCTCGGCACATGAGAATACTGCTGAAAGCCGAATAGTGTTCCGAGACTGCCTAGGCAACTCTGCACATCGACACCTATTACTGGTATATGCTCTCTTGCCGCCAACGAATACAAGAAATCAATCAAATCATGTGATATCAACCGTTGATTACCGTCAGTGCCAATTCCAATATTGGCATGGCAAACTGCGAAACAATCACGCCAGTCCACGTTATTTAAGTCCTCTAGGCTTCCAATTGCTATAGAACGAAAGCCAAGGAAGCGTTGAACCTCCTCATACTCCTGTGGCTGATTGAGACAGCGACCATATGTCAAAGAACCGTAATCTCCACCTTTAATGTAAACGATGGTATTACGTCGCGGATGCAGTCCTTTGCATAGTTTCAATGCACCCTCGAACGCTTCGTCACCAGAGTTACAAACATAGGAGCTTACTAACGGATCAGGAAGAATTTCCGCCAGCTTTCGACACAACCTTATAAGTGGCTCAGACATAAGGACCCTATTGGATAAGCCCATCTGTTGCGCCTGCAGCGCCACTGCATCGATTACCTGAGGCACTTGATATCCGAAACCGCCGGACAGATCAATTATCCTACGGCTGTCACCATCCATATATGTCTCATAATTTCCTGAGATGATTTCGTATCTCATAGTCTTCATCATTTGGCCTTAGCAATAGCTCAATGCATTGAAAATGCACCGACGCTCATCAATTATCGGTTGGCGTCCATGCATTACCCGTCGGTTATCAATTACAATTAAATCGTTGTCGCGCCAATCCGCTAAAAAAGTACACTGTTCTGAACAAAACTTTAGTTCATCAATAAATCTCTCCGGAATAGCTAACCCTGATACCGTATCGATCACTGGTATTTCGTAGTTGTAGGAAGGGCCTAGAATATTATTCGCAAAGGCTAGCCTTGAGCTGAAGCGTGACGATTGAATCGCCGAAGTCGTGAAGGTGTAGTGGATTGAGTCATCGCAAGCATCGTGTAAAATTTTCACCTGAGGATTGCCGCCAATAACGTCAAGTAAATCATAAAAATTTACCGTACTCGGATCGTTAAGATGCTCTGAGTAATAGCAGACCAAAAGACGCCACTTTTCCCCCGCCACCCGGCGACTGTAACGAATTAAGTTTGTGTCGAAGAAGGAGTGACATTCTGAAGAAAGCATTTTCAACACTTTTTGACCGTCACATAGTGTCGTTTGCGAACCTACCTCTGGAGCCTCCTTACAATAAAACCATGTAAGGTCTGGCCAGAATGGCGAGTTTCCGTTCTCACAGTGCAAGCCAACAGCTTGAGTCCCTGCATCGACTAATTGCGCAGCACCTCCTACCATAACTCGCGCTGGATCGAGGCTTAATCGAGCACTATTTTTGCGAACATAATCACTAAAATCTAGCTCATCATCAATACAGCTTCTCAATTTAATAACTCCATGCTTTTCAAGCAAACCAAATAATTCTTCGCGCGTTGTTATATTGGTGAATTGAGTGGGTTCGATGACAATATAGTTCGCTTCGTCGACTTTAAACTGAGAGGAGGATAAGATCATGGGATAGACTCGCTAGTTGATTGATGGGGAATTTTTCGGCATATGCATCAGCAATCTCAACGCGCTTCGGTCGACCAGTAACGGTATAAAGTTCTTTTAGCTTGGGTTCATCCAATGACACCAGCCATAGTCTGTCCGGGCGTTCGAAATCAGAAAAGCAGCGAGCCGACCACGCGATTAGTTCGGCTCGGTCTGGCATGTTTTTTAGGCACAGCAACCCAATCAATCGATGATGCTCATCAAGAAATACGACTGCGTCATGGACACCCGGATATTGGCGATATTCAAGTTCGATCTGTTCAGGGCTAACGTTTCGTCCGCTGGGCAGGCATATAATGTTTTTCTTACGACCATGGACGTATAGGAAACCCTCGCTGTCCAGCTCTCCAAGATCGCCTGTATCCATCCAGCCATCGCGGGTCATCACGCAGGAACTTGGATCCTTGCCTGAGTATCCACAAAATAATGAGCTGCTCTTAATTTCAATTGTATGATCCACACCGATACGAACCTGCACGTGAGGCAATGGTTTGCCAACACTGCCGATACGCTGTTGTTCGATTGTGTTCATGCTGACTACGGAGGTATTTTCGCTAAGACCATAGCCTTGAAAAACCGAAATCCCCCGCTGACTTAACGCATTCAGGACATCCACACTGACGGCCGCACCACCGCAAGTTATATGAACGCTGGAGCGTAGATAGCGGGCTAATCGCTTACCATCAGCATCATTGCAAGAAAGTTTTTCGTAGAAGTGATTGATCATTACCGGAGGTACAGTCAAGGCGGAAGGCTGCAAATGTAGTATCCATTCCAAAAGCCGCGCAGGTGACGCCCTTGACTCCCCCAGTAGCATTTCGCTCTGAGGCAAAAATTTGATTGTTCCGCCACTTAGCAGCGGCAAATAAGCACCGGTAATTTGCTCCAGCAACAGGCTCAGGGGCACCAAAGATAGATAATTACGATGCACGCTTGAGGGCATTTCTTTGCGAAGCGACGCCAACACTTGACTTATGGCTGAGCGCCTAAGACAAACTCCTTTTGGGCGGCTTGTGGTGCCTGAAGTATGGATAATCTTGCAAGTCCAATCATGGTCAACACCAGGCACAGGCAAAAGAGTTTTTTCAAGAGGTGCGTTATCAATGCACCAGACCTTCTCACTGGGCATTTTTAGAGACCAGCGCTCTTCAATTATTTGTTGTCCAAAGGGGTCAACTAGAAAACCATCACAGCGATCGGCTAGATGTTCAGCTTGGGAACGGCTGAACGCCAAAGGCAGTGGAAGCGACGTCATACCAGCAAATAAACAGGCTAGGTCGGCTATTAACCAATCTATGCAATTACGTGTCACAATCCCGACGACCGCCCGATGGCTATGGCTCGTCTGAAAAAAACAGCGTTGTAAATTTACCGCCAGATTCAGCGCACGCTTTTCAAGCTCTCCGTATGTGAGTTCCCTCACATTTCCTGAACCCAGAACAGCTAAGTCGACCGCACAGACTTTGTCACTATATTGGGCCAAAGAAGACCGTAGCGCTTCTATGAAGTCGAAGCTCATGGAGCGGCCCTCATGCTCTCTTCAATTGGGAGATGAAAAGACGCCTTCATGGTCAATTCAGCAAACCTTGAGCGTTTTGGATCGATGCGAATAAACCCGGTTACTGGCTGTTCCGAGTAATAGGTTCCCCAATCTTTTTTACCGCGATCGGTTAAACCCTCTGGCGTTGCCATAATGAGCGGTTCGAAAACGATCTGACAAGCCTCCATCATCCGCTGAACTTTTGGCGTAACCGTGCAGATTAGGTACTTCGCGCCCATAGACCAAGCGAGCAACGGGATCATATCTACCAAGATGCGGCCGGCAGTTTCTTGATTGGAGATGAGATTTCCGACTTCCGCAATTGAGAATCGATTGATCTGTTTATGGAAACGGTCCGACAAAACCCTTTCTATAGGAAGTGCAAGGTATTGCTCCGAAAAAAGCTTCCGATGATCCGCAAACGTTATACCTGCGCAGGATAAAAACGACCCTATGCCATTTTGAGTTAGCGCAAATACTGAGGACCTGGATCAATATCAGCTTTATATACTGTAAGAAATTTCTTTTTTACGAACTCTGCTGCTTGCAACCATAATGGCGTTGAGTTTTCTGTCACACGTACAAACATGCCTGCTGCCTTTATTCATTTTCATAGTGAAGCGCTGATTGCGCAGAAAAAATATAATAGGGAAGCTTCCTACGCACAATTTAAAAATTAAAAATGCCATTTTAATATGCAGATCATCGATGTTAGCCTTGGCCATTGCCGTAGCCTATGAGTACTGAGGCGAATTATGCTAAATAGTAATTATCTAAGAAAACTCGACATGCAAGACCTAATGATTTTTGTCACGCTGTACGAGCGAAACAGCGTCACCGACACGTCAGAAGCTCTATTTGTAAGTCAATCTACTGTTAGCTACTGCTTGAAAAAATTACGTATTGGCTTCGGGGATGAGCTTTTTATTAACACTCGCATTGGAATGCGCCCTACTTTAAAAGCGTCTACCATGTACAGCCACGTTCTTCAGATACTGGACAAAATAAATCTATGTCATTCCGGATTAGACTTATTGGCACCAAACCAACTTCCCACTACATTTAACATTTGCGCTCCTGAATACTTCGAACTTTTGTTGCTACCTACGCTATTAAAAAATTTCAACCAATGTGGCCGTGAAGTAGTTGTAAATGTTATAAAATTTGGAAAAAAAATACCCACTGAAGAACTAAACGACGGAAGCCTGGATTTGGCTTTTTGTTTCGGGCCTAACTATCACCACATCCATACCAGTTTAAAGTCACGCACATTAACTGAAGATGATTTAGTTTGCGTCATGGATAAAGACTCATCATCGACGGTCCAGTCAATGGACATTGACATGTTTACCTCCCGACAGCATATTTTCCCGACACCATGGACATCAGAAACAAACATGGTAGATGGTTGGTTGGAACAACAGGGCTACCGCCGCCAAATAATTGCAAAAGCCAATACTTATCTTGCGGCTCTGAATATGGTCCACGGCACGGACTTTATTTTGACTTTGCCTCGTCGTATTCAAGCATTATTATGGAATGATCAAAAGTTAGCGTTTTATGATATGCCGAAAGGGTTCAAGCGTTTTACTTTGGAAATGCTATGGAGTGAATTAGCAGACCGAGATGATGCTAGCCTTTGGTTTCGCAATCAAATCATAACTGCCTGCCATGTTCAAAAATTCTTACCGGTGCCAACACTTGGAAAAGGTTAGTCATACAGCGCCCGCAAGACGTGGCGTTCCTGCACCCGGGACAACCGGCGATGGTCAAGTTCAGCGCCTACGACTACACCATCTACGGCGGCCTGAAAGCTAAACTGGAACTGATCGGCGCCGACACCATCACCGACGACAAGGGCAACAGCTTCTATTTAATCCAAGTCCGCACCGACAAAAACCACCTGGGCTCCGACGCCAAACCGCTGCTGATCATCCCCGGCATGGTCGCCACCGTGGACATCATCACCGGCGAAAAAAGCGTCATGGACTATCTGCTCAAGCCGGTGCTGAAAGCGCATACCGAGGCGATGAGGGAGCGGTAGACGCTCAGACAAGTCAAATTTCTGCAGGAGAAAATCTGCGCGGGCGACGCTCCAAGGAGAGTCAGGCAGATCGAGTAATGGCATTGGCAGGTAAGCCTGCTCCCACAGAATGAACTGCGCCCCAAATGTTGGACAGTGATTGAATAAGCTACGCGGCCTGAGTTCTGTATGCCACTGGACTCAA
>NZ_JASJVL010000033.1:0-18174 GCF_035019745.1 Pseudomonas sp. 10S5 | reverse complement strand
GTGGCATACAGAACTCAGGCCGCGTAGCTTATTCAATCACTGTCCAACATTTGGGGCGCAGTTCATACTGTGGGAGCCAACTTGTTCTCGACATTTTTTAACGCTGTCGTGGATCAGGCTTAGCCCGTCAGCTTCGCGAACAGTTTCAATCTCACCGAGATGAAAGTGAGCTCATGCCCCGTTTGCTGCGCGACAGCGCAGTCCCGGAGACGCCGGGGTACTCTTACAGATATTTAGGGGTTAAACGCCAACGCCGGTGGCGTATCGACGTCCCAAAGCACCCCCGGATCATCAACCGCTATTTCCCGCATTAGCCCAGCTTGAAACAAACACTTGGCACCCCGCTCTCCGGACAAGGCCATTAACGCCATGCAAAACCGTTTACCGAACGCCACAGGATGGCCGAACGCGTTGTCGTTGACGGGCACACTGATCATTCCATCTTCTACGGAGTCAATCAGCCGAGTCAGGGTTTCAGGCAGGATAAACGGCATATCGCCCAACACCACCAACCAACCACGATGGTCAGGCCAAGCCGAAACGGCTGCGGCGATGCTTTCACCCATTCCGGGGGAATCCAGCAACTCAATCTCGCAGCCGTAACGTCTCCCGAGTTCAATGACTTCAAGGCGATCAGGCCGGGTCAGCAACACTCTCTTATCCTCAGCACCCATCGCCAACTGAAGATTAATCAGCACCTGTTCAAGTACCGGCCGCACTACCCCGTCGTGTCCGAGGCAAGGCGCTAATAGCTTGTCCTTATCGGCACCCGCAATCGCCCGATAGCGGCTGCCCTGCCCTGCGGCAAGTACCACCGCACATAATGACGCACTCAATGCTCAATCTCGGCGATCAGCGGCTTTTTCTGCTTCAGCGCGATGCCGTTTTTGATCGTCACGATCTCGGCCATTAGCGACAGTGCAATTTCTGCGGGGGTGTGGCTACCAATATGCAGACCAATCGGCCCGTGCAAGCGCTGGATGGACTGCGCACTTAAACCCAGTTGCGCCAGATTTTTCCGACGCTTCTGGCTGTTGATCCGCGACCCTAAGGCGCCGATATAAAACGCCTTGGAACTGAGCGCCGTTAGCAGCGCCATGTCGTCCAGACGCGGATCATGGGTTAACGCGACGATGGCCGTGCGTTCATCGGTTTCGATGGTCAGCACCGCGTCGTCTGGCATTCCAGGCACGAACCGCGCTTTTTGGTCTTCCCAACCGTAAGCAAATTCTTTGCGCGGATCACAGATCAACACTTCGAAATCCAACAGATGAGCCATTTCAGTCACATAACGCGACAGCTGCCCGGCGCCGATCAGTAGTAATCGCCAACGTGGACCATAAATAGTGCGCAGCGTTTGCCCATCAAAACTGACTTGATCGGTCCGATTGGCTGGATGCAAAGTCACTGCACCGGACTTCAAATCCAGCTCTCGGGCCACGATTTGGTGGTCTTCGCAACGCTGCAGCAAATCAGCAACCCACTGCTCATCCCTGACCCATTCTTGGGTCAGGCGCAGGGTGCCACCGCACGGCAAACCGAAACGCGCAGCTTCCTCAAGGGTCACGCCATACGTCACCAGTTGCACCTCGTCGCAGGCCTGCAGACGACCGTCCTGCAAACGCGAAATCAGGTCGTCCTCAATGCAACCACCGGATACCGAACCAATCACCATGCCGTCTTCGCGCAGCGCCAACATCGCGCCAGGCGGCCGAGGGGCGCTGCCCCAGGTTTGTACCACGCTGTATAAAACCACGCGCTGACCGGCGCGGCGCCAGTCAAGCACACTGCGCAAGACATTCAAATCAACGCTATCCATCACAGGTTCGCCTGTTTTGATTGCAAGGTATACGAACACGTGAGACAGCAGAATAAACCGAAAAAGTCAGACCAATCTCAATAAAGGTTTGGCTCCATGTCGAGTTTTACGTTGTAGCGCCGAGCAATGTCAGTTTGGATACGTTGCGCGAGGTCCAGCAACTGCAGGCCGGTGGCAGCGCCATAGTTGACCAACACCAACGATTGCAAGCGATGCACACCCGCGTCGCCATCGCGAAAACCCTTCCACCCAGCCTCCTCGATCAACCAGCCTGCCGCCAGTTTCACCTGACCGTCAGCCTGTGGATAACCGACCAGCCCGGGATGTTCGCGCTTCAAGTCGGCGGCCAACGAAGCCGCCACCAACGGATTTTTGAAGAAACTGCCGGCATTACCTAGCACGGCGGGGTCCGGAAGTTTTTCACGACGAATCGCGCAAATTGCCAAGCTGACATCCTTGGGGGTCGGCTGGCTGATACCGTGTTCGTCAAGGCGCTGGCGCACCGGTCCGTACTCAAGGTGCAAATGTGCGGCACGGCTAAGAACGAACCGCACGCGCAAAATCAGCCAACGATCCGGGTTGTGCTTGAACACGCTGTCGCGGTATGCGAAGGCGCAATCGTTGAGGGTGAAGTCACGCAACTCGCCGGACTGTCGGTCCAGCGCAGTCAGGCTGTGGAAAACGTCCTTAATTTCGACCCCGTAGGCACCAATGTTTTGCATCGGCGCAGCGCCGACAGTGCCAGGGATCAAGCTAAGGTTTTCCAGACCGGACAAACCTTGCTCAAGCGTAGACATTACAAATGCATGCCAGCCTTCACCGGCCTCGGCTTCAATAATGACCCGCTCACCCTCGTCTCTGAGAATCCGAATTCCGCGAGTGACCAGGCGCAGAACAAGTGCCTGAACATCTGCGGTAAGCAGCACATTACTGCCGCCACCGATCACCAAAAGTGGCAGCGCGTGCTCAGCCGAATATGCCAGCGCCTGACGAATTTCGTCGTCGTCATGGGCTTCAGCAAACACCTTGGCGTGTACCTCCACACCGAGGGTATTGAACGGTTTGAGAGAAACCCCGGCCCGCACTTGTAACGTCATCAGATCTCCAGCAAGCGGCGCACGCGCTCAAGGTCTTCAGCGGTGTCGACACCGGCTGGCGGCGCTTCAAGTGCATCGGCAACGTGAATCCGCACCCCATGCCATAACGCACGCAATTGCTCCAGATTTTCGGTGTCCTCCAGCCAGCACGGTCCCCAGCTGACGAAATCGTGCAAGAAGCCAGCACGATAAGCGTAGATTCCTATGTGTCTGCGATAAGGCACGCCCGCTGGCAACTGATCTCGGTCATTGGCCAAGGCGTCACGCGCCCACGGCAAGGGTGCGCGACTAAAGGTCAGTGCCAATCCGTTGATATCAGCCACGACTTTGACCACGTTGGGATTAAACAAGGCTCCTATGTCATTGAGGGCTTCAGCCAAGGTCGACATCCGCGCCTCTGGATGTGCCGCCAGATTGGCCGCCACCTGATCAATCACTGCAGGCGGGATCATCGGTTCATCGCCCTGCACATTGACCACAATGGCATCGGCTGCCAAGCCTAATTGAGCGGCAACTTCTGCCAATCGGTCAGTGCCAGAATTATGGTCGTCACGGGTCAGCAAAACTTCGGCACCGAACACCCGGCAAGCGTCGACGATGCGCGTATCGTCGGTCGCAATCACGACGTGATCGGCACTACTTTTTAACGCCTGCTCCCAAACGTGCTGGATCATCGGTTTGCCAGCAATCAGCTTTAATGGTTTACCGGGAAAACGGCTCGAGCCGTAACGTGCCGGGATGACCACAGTGAACACAACCGTCATTTTTCCAAACGCTCATCGGTGGTTAAGGTCCGCGCTTCGCTTTCCAGCATTACTGGAATGCCATCACGAATCGGATAAGCCAGGCCAGCACCTTTGCTGATCAGCTCGGTTTTGTCAGCGCTGAGCTTGAGCGGTCCTTTGCAGATTGGGCAAGCGAGGATGTCGAGCAATTTGGTGTCCATAAGAAGTCCTGAGATGCAGTTATGGCAAAGGGGGTAAAAGGCGCTGCAATTGCGCGTCGAACCAGTCAATGAACGCTGCCGATGGTTCGGCATCCACCGCCAGGTACCACCAATCATCGGCGGCGAAAGCCCGACATTTCACGGCATCCTTCTCGGTCATGATCAGCGGCAGTGCCGGCGTAAAGCTCAACGCTTTGGCGCTGTAGACCGCATGGTCAGCAAACGCGTGAGGCACCGGGCGCCAGTGTAGCCCTTCGAGGGTGTTGAAGAAACGTTGCGGGTTGCCGATGCCAGCCACTGCGTGCAGCGCTTGCCCAGCAGGAAAATGGTCCAACGATTGCCGCTGGCCACTGCGCAGATTGATCAGCGTAGTGGGCTTGAGCACAAAGCCAAATCCGTCTTTACGGTCGTCGGTGGCGCCGTTGTAAAGCAGCGCGTCAATACTATCAAGGCGCTCCACGGGCTCACGCAACGGACCGGCAGGAAGACAGCGTCGATTACCCAAACCGCGAGCCGCATCAATCAGTACCAACTCCAGGTCCCGGGCCAAGCGGTAATGCTGCAAGCCGTCGTCGGATAAAATCAGGTCAAGCGGTTCGCAAGCGAGCAATGCGCGCACCGCACTGCCGCGATCAGGATCGATCATCAAAGGTGCACCGCTGCGCTGCACGATCAGCAGGGGTTCATCACCGGCTTCTTGCGGGCTTTGATCGGCTGTTACGCGCCACGGCAAACTCGGCGGTTTGGCTCCGTAACCCCGGCTGACCACCCCCACGCGCAGACCACGACGCCGACAGTGTTCGATCATCCAGAGAATCATCGGCGTTTTGCCGGTGCCACCCACCGTGATATTACCCACCACCAGCACCGGAACCGGTGCCCGGTAAATGGCACCCTCACCGGCGAGGAATCGCGCACGCTTGCCGTTCACCGTCCGCCGATAAAGCCATTCCAGCGGGCGCAGCAACCTGAGCGCAGGATGGCCGTGGTACCAGGCGTCGAGTAAACGATCGGTCAGGGCCATCAGTTCACCGTTGGCGCCTCGACCGTGGTCATGCGCAGGTGGCTGAAACCCAGCTTGCCCGCCGCATCCATGGCCGTGATCACAGCTTGATGAGGGGTTTTGCCGTCGGCACTGATCGACAGCGGCAACGTGGTGTTGCCTGACGATTCCTTTTGTAGCGCTTCGATCAATGACGGCAAATCATTTTTCGGCAGTAGCTGGTTATTCAACGAATAAATGCCGTCGGCACTGATCGCAATGTCCAGATGCTTGAGTTCGGAGTTCTCCTCCGGGGTACCGGTCACCGCTTGCGGCAGTTCTACCCGTAATTGGGTTTCCCGCGTGAAAGTGGTCGTCACAACAAAGAACAACAGCAGAATGAACACCACATCTATCAATGAAACCAGGTTGATGTCGATGTTCTCCCGCGGCCGGCGGCGACGAAATTTCACTTTTTCTTGCCCTCAGCCAAATCGACATCACGGTCGCCTTGCACCACCTCCACCAACTTGATCGCTTCCTGCTCCATGCCCACAACCAGTTCGTCGACCCGGCTTTGCAGGAAACGATGAAAGAAAATCGCCGGGATCCCGACCATCAGGCCCGAAGCGGTGCAGATCAATGCTTTGGAAATACCGCCTGCGAGAATCGCAGCATTGGTGGTCATGCCTGAGTTCATGAACGAGCCAAATATATCGATCATCCCAAGCACTGTGCCCAGCAGACCAAGCAACGGCGCCATGGCCGCAATAGTACCCAAAGCGCTCAAATAGCGTTCGAGGTCATGAATGACCCGTGCAGCGGCCTCTTCGATGCACTCTTTCATAATCTCGCGACCGTGGCGCGAGTTGGCCAAACCGGCCGCGAGAATTTCCCCCAGCGGTGAGTCAGCGCGCAGCTCCCGGAGTTTTTCTTTGTTAAGTTGCTTGTCTTTGATCCAGCGCCAGACTTGACCAAGCAGGTGTGGCGGGGTTATGCGGCTGGCACGCAAGGTCCAGAGCCGCTCGATAATGATCGCGACAGCCACGATGGAACTCAGAATGATCGGCAGCATCATCCAACCGCCTGATTTGACCAGTTCCCACACAGTAGCGACCCCCTGAAAAAGTGGCGCCACTCTAACATAGGGCCGCCCGCACACCGAACCCTGCGATGAGTAAGCACACCGCTCAATCTCGCCAGAAACGCCGCCGGCCGCGTTCCGCCTGCGGCTGATTGTATCGCCCCAATTGCAGATAAATGGCGCCACGGTCCGCACTGTCATAAGGCTGTATCGACAACGCATCAAAACGCGCCATGACCCGAGGGTGCGGATGTCCAAAGGCGTTATTGCGACCCCTCGAAATCAACACACCCTCCGGTTTGACGGCCTTGAGAAATACCATCGAGGAAGAGCTTCGGCTACCGTGGTGGGGTGCCTGTAACCAGCGCGCGCGAAGATCAAAATCGCTATCGATCAGCACGCGCTCGGCGGCGGCATCGATATCGCCGGTCAGCAGCAAGCGCTCGCCATTCGCGTCAACCATCAACACACAGGACGCGGGGTTACTTTCTGTCGCCGCCTCCCACCGCCAGGTTGTGAACTGCACGCCGTCCCATTCCCAGTGCGCACCGCTTTCGCAAAATTGCGCATTCAACGCCGCAGATAGTTCGCTCGCTTCACCGCTGAGCACACGAGCAACGGGCAAACCCTCGTAGACCGCCATGGCGCCGCCGGTGTGATCGGCGTGGGCATGGCTAAGTAGCATAACGTCCAGATGGCGAACTCCGGTCTTGCGTATGGCGGGCAACACTACCCGCTGGCCGATATCAAAATCCCCGAAGCGTGGACCGGCATCGAATAACAGCGTGTGTCCACGCGTGCGTAGTAACACCGCCAGCCCTTGTCCTACATCCAGTTGCAACACCTCGACCTCGCCGTGCGGCACCGCCTTTAGCGGAGGAAACACGCACATCAGCAACAACGGCCAGCCCAACAGACGTAGCGGCATGCCGCTGGGCAGCAACAATAAAATGCCCCCCAACAGGCTTAACCACCACGCCCACCAAGGTACGGCGCTGCTTGTCCAGGCCGGCCACCATCCGCTGACCAGCGCCAGACCTTGAAACAGCCACTCTAACAGCCCGCCTGCCAGCCACAACAGGCCTTCACCCATCGCAGGTATCGGCAACAACAGCGTGCCGAGCAATGCCAGCGGCAACACCACGACACTGATCCATGGCACCGCGAATAAATTGGCCAGAGGCCCACTGAGGCTCACCGGAAGGTTCAACGCCAATAACACTGGCAGCAATCCAATCGCGATCAGCCATTGTGCGCGGGTCCAACTCTGCAACCAGCTCCATGCGCCCAAACGACCGCTGAACACTAGAATCAATATCCCCACGGCTGCAAACGACAACCAAAAGCCTGGCTGCAGACTGACCAGTGGTTCGAACAACAACACTGCGTTAAGCGACAACAGCAACGGCCATCCCACGCCCAAGTGGCGAAAGCGCAACCGCCAAAGTAATACCATACCGATCATCGTGCAGGCGCGGCGCACCGGAACCTCGAAACCGGCGAGCAAGCCATACCCGAGCGCTGCAGCAAACGCCAACCCACAGGCCCAAGGCAGCCAGGGCAGACGACGCGGCCACAATCCCCAACGAGCCAACCCGGCAACCAGCGCGTAGATTAACCCGGCCAACAAGCCGATATGCTGACCCGAGATCACCAGCAAATGGACGGTACCGGTGTCTTGTAAGACTTGCCAATCGACGGTGCTCAACCCGGAGTCGTCGCCTAATACCAAGGCTGCTAGCCCCCCTTCTCGACCCTGGGCATCGACGGCCAGTACGCGCTGACGCAGCGCATCGCGCCAAGCTGAAGTCGCGGGGGCGATGCGTTGACCGTCGGCTACCGAGCCCGTCGCGCCAATACGCTGCGTAAGAAGCCAGGCTTCATAGTCGAACGAATCAGGATTGACCAACCCCGCCGGACGCTTGAGCTTAACCGCCAAGCGCCAGTATTCACCGCTGCGCACCGGCGGCCCGCCGTACCATGACAGCCGCATGCGTTGCGGCAACTCACTGCGCCGTGATTGCGCCCCGTTCAATTGAAACCTCACCACGCCACTGACCGATTGCTGCGGCAGCCCCACCACCTTGCCTTGCAGCCATAACGTTTGGCCATCGAGGTGAATGGGTAACCGATCATTGAGTGCAGACTGAGCAGAGATACACGCCCAACTGAAACCAAACAGAAAAAACGCCAGTGGATAAGTACGAAAAGGTAACAGCGTCAGCGCAATGACCGGCATCAAGCACAACAACCACGTCGGCGGTAGTACCGGTAAAAAACGAACAGCTAGAAGTCCCAGCGCGAGCGCCACCATTCCTGTGCGCATAGTTATGCCTTTTAAGAGTCAGGCCTTTGAATTAGCCCACTTAGCCAGGCGCTGCTTTATTAATTGTCACAAAGTCTAAATTAGATGTGAGCGGAATCTATGCATACTGACCCCCAACATTGGGACGGGAAACCATATGCCGCGACGCCTGATCAAACGCTTCTTGCCGGACCCGACGCGCATTCGGGAACACAAATCCTTACGCTTTTTTGGGCGTTTCCTGCACGATCCGAACCTGTGGCACCTCAATCGGCACTCTGTATCCCGCGCCGTGGGGCTAGGTTTTTTCGCTGCGTTAATGCCAATCCCGTTTCAAATGCTGCTGGCCGCAGCATTGGCCATTGTCGTGCGCGGCAACTTACCTATCGGGGTCAGCTTGGTGTGGCTAACCAACCCGATCACCATGCCGCCGGTGTTTTATTGCACGTACAAAATCGGATCGTGGCTGATGCAACTGCCCCCGCGCCATTTCCCGGACGAATTGACCTGGAACTGGATCAGCGGACAACTCTCTACATTGTGGCAGCCGTTTCTGTTGGGATCGGTGGTGGCGGGTTTGGTGCTTGGCGCGCTGGGGTTTGGACTGACGCAGATGTACTGGCGCTGGTGGGTGGGTAGGCGCTGGAGACAAAGGAAGGAGAAGCGGGGGTGATCCGATGGGCTGTGTTGCCTGCATCGCCAACAAGGTGGCCCTACAGAGTCACGCTGTAGATACCGTCCTGTTGGCGAAAGCGGTTTTATCTACTGCCGCATCCCACGGCCACTGACTAACAACCGCACGCAGCCCCAGTACAGCACGATGGTTGCGATGACCATAAAGCTCATAGCCACGCTGATACGGATATCAGACACACCAAGGATGCCATAGCGGAAGGCGTTGACCATATGCAGCACCGGATTAGCCATGGACACGGTCTGCCAGAACGGCGGCAGCAAGTTGATCGAGTAAAACACCCCGCCCAAGTACGTCAACGGCGTCAGGACAAATGTCGGGATAATCGAGATATCGTCAAAATTGCGTGCAAAAACGGCGTTAATGAAGCCTAGAAGCGAGAATATCGTCGCCGTCAGCACCACCACAATGATAGTAATGCCCCAGTGATGAACTTGCAGATCGGTGAAGAACATCGACAAGATGGTCACGATGACGCCCACCATCAGGCCCCGCAACACTCCGCCCAACGTAAAACCAATCAAAATTGTATGGGGTGAGACCGGCGAGACCATCAACTCCTCAATAGAACGCTGGAACTTGCTGCCGAAGAAACTCGACACCACGTTGCCATAGGAGTTAGTGATGACCGACATCATGATCAGCCCTGGCACGATGTACTGCATGTAGGTGAAGCCACCCATCCCGCCAATCTGCTTACCGATCAAATTGCCGAAGATCACGAAGTACAAAACCATGGTGATCGCTGGCGGAAGCAGCGTTTGCGGCCAGATTCGGGTGAATCGGCGCACTTCACGGTAAACGATGGTGTTAAGCGCAATCAGGTTTGGACGCAGTTCGGAGACATGTTCGATACGGGGTTCAGTACTCATACCGCCACCTTCGCCAGATTTTTTTCTACCAGGGACACGAACAGTTCCTCAAGGCGATTGGTCTTGTTGCGCAGGCTCAGCACTTCGATGTTCTTCAAAGCCAATTGGCCAAACAACGCGGTAATGCCGATGGTTTTATCCACCTGCACTTCCAGCGTGTGACTGTCGACGAGCTTAGCCGGATAGCCGATCAACGTAGGCGCCGCCTGGTGCGAGTCCTTCAGGTCAAGCAGAAAAGTCTCCACATGCAGCGTGTTCAACAACTGCTTCATGCCCATGTTTTGAACGATGGTGCCGTGATCGATGATGCCAATGTTGCGGCACAGGTGCTCAGCCTCTTCCAAGTAATGTGTAGTGAGGATGATGGTGATGCCTTTCTCGTTCAGCTCTGTCAGAAAGGTCCACATCGAGCGACGCAGTTCAATGTCCACGCCCGCAGTTGGTTCATCGAGAATCAATAGACGTGGCTCATGGATCAACGCCCGAGCAATCATAAGACGACGCTTCATACCGCCGGACAAAGCACGCGACGGCACATCGCGCTTGTCCCACAGGCCCAACTGAGTCAGGTACTGCTCGGCGCGTTCCTTGGCGATTTTCGGTGGAATTCCGTAGTAACCGGCTTGGGTCACAACGATGTCGAAGGTCTTCTCAAACTGATTGAAGTTGAATTCTTGCGGCACCACACCGATGCAACGTTTCAACGCAGCGGGGTCGCGATCGAGGTCATGACCGAAGATATTCACGGTCCCGCTGGTCTTGTTCACCAGAGTAGAAATGATACCGATAGTCGTGGATTTGCCGGCGCCATTGGGGCCGAGCAAAGCGTAAAAGTCACCTTCGGCGACATCCAGTTCGATACCGTTCAAGGCCTTGAAACCGTTGCCGTAGGTTTTGGTTAGCTGCCGGATGGACAGAGCGGAACTCATAACTGGATTACACACCAAGAAAGGAAGAGAAGTAATAAGTAAGGGCAAACACAATTGATTACAACTGCGGCGTACCGGCAATGTTGCTTGGCAACGCCGTGCAAGTACAGCGCCGCGTGTTGATAGTGACTATTAACTCAACGTGGTCATGACGGCCTTGCGGTACGCCGGACGCTGTTTCAACCGCTCGTACCAGGCTTGGAGATGCGGCAGCGGCGGGCGTTCAATCGGCATCTCGAACCAGGCATAAATAAAGCTGCCTAACGGAATGTCGCCCATACCGAATGCCTCACCCGAGAGATAAGGTTGTTTAGCCAATGCCTCGTCGGCCACTTCCAGAATCTCTGCACAGGCCTTGATGGCAGCGTTGATTTTCGTCCAGTCCTGTTGTCCGGCAGGGGTACGCAATACACCCCAAAAAACCGGTTTAAAAGGTTCAGCCACCGACGAAGACGTCCAATCCATCCACTTGTCCGCACTGGCCCGCTCAGCCGGACTTGCTGGACACAGCGCCGAGCCGGGCGCATAACGCGCAACCAGATAACGTACGATGGCATTTGATTCCCAAAGCACCAGGCCATCATCTTCAATAACGGGTATCCGTCCATTGGGGTTCATCGCCCGGAATTGAGGGTCATCAACGATACCGAACGCGCCGCCCGCATCAATGGCTTTATACGGCACCGCTACTTCCTCCGCACACCACAGCGCCTTACGGACGTTGGAAGAGTTCTTTCGGCCCCAAACCTTTAGCATTGCCTTTTACCCCTGCTGGTCGCTGGTAAAAAAGTAGTGAATACGTCGCGCGCCACTCTACGCTTAGCCACTGCCGACTCCAACCTTGAAAGTACCGCGCCGAACTCCACCCGCGCCCAGGGGTCATTATCGATAGCGGATTTGACGCTGAAATCCCCGGCCTATTTGCCGACGTTTTTCCATCTACCGATGCGCTCACTGTTTGACGCCCGCTTCACCTCAGGCCGTCTAAGCTCTTGACTGTCATCACGGAGAATTATTTATGTTGCTGCTGTGGATTCTGATTTTGGTGGTCGGCATCGCATACCTCGCTCATCGACGTATCGCGCCGCTGCCCGCCCTGGGTATCGTGGCGCTGTACTTACTGGCCGTGGGCATTTCAAGCCATGCCCATGGTTGGCTCATGGCAATCCTTTGGGTGCTGTGGCTGGCGGTCTTGCTGCCCCTGGTGCTGCCGGATCTACGCCGCAAATACTTCACCGCGCCGTTGTTTTCCTGGTTCAAGAAAGTCCTGCCACCGATGTCGAAAACCGAGCGCGATGCCATCGATGCCGGGACCGTCTGGTGGGACGGCGAGTTGTTCAGTGGCCGGCCTGACTGGGAAAAGCTACTGGCTTACCCCAAGGTGCAATTCACTGAAGAAGAACAGGCTTTCATTGATGGCCCCACCGAAGAACTGTGCGCGATGGTCAGCGATTGGCAGATCGGGCAAGCGCTGGACCTGCCTCCCGAAGCCTGGGCACATATCAAACAGCACGGCTTTTTTGCGCTGATTATTCCCAAGGAGTACGGCGGAAAAGGCTTCTCGGCCTACGCGCACTCCCAAGTGGCAATGAAGCTGGCGACCCGTAGCGGCGATCTGGCGTCCACCGTCATGGTGCCCAACTCCCTCGGCCCCGCCGAACTGTTGCTGCATTACGGCACCGACGAACAACGCAACCATTACTTGCCGCGTCTGGCCCGAGGCGACGATATCCCCTGCTTCGCCTTGACTGGCCCACTGGCCGGCTCCGATGCGGGCGCCATGCCAGACACCGGGATTATCTGTAAAGGCCAATGGAAAGGTGAAGAAGTCATCGGCCTGCGCTTGAATTGGGAAAAACGTTACATCACCCTCGGCCCGATCGCGACGCTGCTGGGGCTGGCATTCAAGGCCTTCGACCCCCAACACCTGCTCGGCGAAGAAGACGATTTAGGCATCAGCCTGGCGCTAATCCCCACCGACACCCCGGGTGTTGAAATCGGTCGCCGTCACTTGCCGCTGGGTGCTGCGTTCATGAACGGCCCGAACTCCGGGAAAAATGTCTTTATTCCGCTGGAATTCCTCATCGGCGGCCAAGAGATGCTGGGCAAAGGCTGGATGATGTTGATGAACTGCCTGTCTGTCGGGCGTTCGATCTCGTTGCCTGCGGTGGGCACCGGCGCAGCCAAGTTCACCAGTTTGGTGACCGGGCAGTACGCACAGGTTCGTGAACAGTTCAACGTGCCGCTCTCAGCGTTTGAAGGCATTCAAGAAGCTATGGCACGTATCGGCGGCAACGCGTGGTTGATGGACAGTGCGCGGATGCTGACGGCCAATGCCATCGATCTGGGGGAAAAACCTTCGGTGTTGTCGGCCATTTTGAAATACCACCTGACCGAGCGCGGCCGAGAGTGCATTGGCCACGCCATGGACGTGCACGGCGGCAAGGGCATCATCATGGGCCCGAACAATTACCTGGGCCGTAACTGGCAAGGGGCACCGATCTTCATTACGGTTGAAGGTGCGAATATTCTCTCGCGCAACTTGATGATCTTCGGCCAAGGCGCAATTCGCTGCCACCCGTTCGTGCTCAAAGAAATGGCATTGGCCGGTCTCGAAGACCAAGACCGCGCGCTCATGGAATTCGACGGCCTGCTGTTGAAGCACATCGGTTTCGCGGTAAGCAATGCCGCCAGCACGTTGGTGCTCAATCTTGGTTTCGGTCATCTCGAAACCGCGCCGGGCAATAGCCTGAGCCAAGGTTACTTCCGGGCGCTTAATCGTCAAGCTGCCGCCTTCGCCATGCTCGCCGACCTGAGCATGATGTTGCTGGGAGGCGAACTGAAACGTAAAGAACGGCTGTCCGCCCGTCTCGGTGACGTACTTAGCCATATGTATCTCGCATCTGCGGCGCTCAAACGCTATCACGACCTGGACTCACCTGAGCATTTAAACCCGCTGTTTCGCTGGGCCATGGAAGAGAGCCTGGGTAAATCTGAACAGGCACTGGATCAACTGCTGAACAATTTTCCAAGTTTGATTCTCGGCCGTGTATTGCGCGTGCTGGTGTTCCCGTTCGGTCGGCGGCATACCGGGCCGTCGGACAGACTCGATGCGCAAGTCGCCGAAGTCATGGGCCGCGCCAAGGGCGATCCGACGCTGGAGGCCATGCTCGCCGGCTGCTACCGCCCGCAATCGGCAGATGATCCGGTCGGTGCGTTGCAGCACGCATGTGATTTGCTCAACGCCAGCCGGCCGCTGCAACAGAAGCTGCACCACGCGCTGAAAAGCGGTCAGGTCAAGCCGATGGCCGGCGAACAGTTGATCGACGCCGCGCTGAATGCAGGCGTGTTGCAGCCGGTGGAAGCCGAAACACTGCGGGCCGCCGAAGCCGCGCGGCGCAAGGTGATCGACGTCGATGACTTCGACAAAGAGGCATTGACGCTGGCCGAGGGCAAGACGCGCTAACGCTGGGCGGATGATTAGAACTAGCCGTTTGTTTTTACGGACAGCGGGCGCGCAGGGTTTATACTCTCGCGCCCGTTTTTGCTTTTGAGGACTTCACCATGGCTGACGCTACGCTCGCCCACCAACTGAACCTGCTGACACACCTGCGCAGTATCCTGGTCGCCCTTGGCGAGGCCGAGCAAGTTCCCGAAGAAAGCCATGAGCTGTTTATGGAGCGCTTCGACGAGCTGGTTGAGCTGCTGCCCCGCGATCCGGTCGAGAGCCAATACCTGGGACAGGAAATGCTCTGCCAAGTAATTCAGCGCTACCCGCAAATCGCTCATTTGGTCCCACGCGATTTGTTGTGGTTTTTCGCGGGTGACTGCCTGCACTTCATGCCGGACGACGAAATCGAGTTGTATCAGGCATTGGAAGAGCGCCGCTACGAAGCCGAAGAAAACGAAGAACCGTTCGATTGGAATCAGGAGAAAGCTTTGCTGGCGCTGTCGATACAAGACAGTAAGCACTAATCAACGCTTACTCCCATAAGCATGAATTTATTGGCTAAGATCCTTGGCTGGCAAGCCGCCTCGCGAACATGTTTGAATCACGCGGCGCTAACGGTCAGCGTAATGAACGTTGCGCTTCAGCAAAGTAACAGTCCAGCAGTTTGCAGCGCTGCTATGGAGCAAACCATCACCAACTCCATCTAGCCAATGGACTCGCCAACATTTTTTCCGGGAAAATTTTGCCTGCTGGAAACAAGGCGGCAACTGCATCCAACTCACCCTTTTCAATTCTGCCTATCAAGTGCTGCCCCAGCCGGTTGTCACTTAGGCGTGCAGTTCAGGAAACTTGACCCGCAGATGCCTGCTCAAAATCCATTAGCCGGCGAATAATAGCCGGCCGGGTTAAGTCCACGTTTCTCCCTGATATTTGGGATCTGTCTAAAGAAGGCCAACACCCATGAGTAACCTTCCCTCTCGATCCTTCGCCGACATCCGTCGCGCACTGCTGGCCCGTGAAGAACTGGCGCTGGTGGATGTTCGCGAGGAAGCACCGTTCGCTCAGGGTCACCCACTGTTCGCTGCCAACATTCCACTGTCGAAACTTGAACTTGAAGTGTTCTCGCGCATCCCCCGCCGCAATACAGCCGTAACGCTGTACGACAACGGCGAAGGCTTGGCGGCAATGGCACTGCAACGCTTGCACGAACTTGGCTACAACGAC
This sequence comes from Pseudomonas sp. 10S5, assembly GCF_035019745.1. Taxonomy (NCBI): domain Bacteria; kingdom Pseudomonadati; phylum Pseudomonadota; class Gammaproteobacteria; order Pseudomonadales; family Pseudomonadaceae; genus Pseudomonas; species Pseudomonas sp. 10S5. The sequence continues at coordinate 2,771 of NZ_JASJVL010000033.1, read as the reverse complement.
GTGCGATTGCTGGAAGGCGGTTTACAGGGCTGGCGCGACGCTGGCGGCGAACTGTTCATCGACGTCAACGTGCCTAGTAAAGCTTTTGGCGAGCTGGTAGAAAGCCAACGCCACACGCCGTCGTTGGCCGCCGAAGAAGTGCTCGCACTGATCGCCGCCAAAGCTGATGTAGTGGTGCTCGATGCTCGCCGCTATGACGAATACCAAACCATGAGCATTCCCGGCAGCATCAGCGTGCCGGGCGCTGAATTAGTGTTGCGCGCCCGCGAATTGGCGCCGGACCCCAACACCCGAATCATCGTCAATTGCGCCGGTCGAACTCGAAGCATTATCGGCACCCAATCGCTGATGAATGCGGGGCTGCCGAACATTGTCTCGGCGTTGCGCAATGGCACCATTGGCTGGCTGCTGGCCAATCAAACGCTGGAGCACGGCCAAGCGCGACGTTTCTCCGCCGTGAGCGAAGACACTCGTGAGCTGGCCAACGCTGATGCGCTGAAGGTTGCACACAAGGCCGGGGTCAAACGTGCCTCCCGAGCCGATTTACCTCATTGGCAAACCGAGCCCGCCCGGAGTACTTACCTATTCGACGTTCGTACCCCGGAAGAATTTACCCGAGGCCATCTGCCAGGTTCGCGCTCAACACCAGGCGGCCAACTGGTGCAAGAAACTGATCACTATGCCAGCGTGCGTGGCGCTCGACTGGTACTGATCGACGACGACGGCGTACGGGCCAATATGTCTGGCTCTTGGTTGGCACAGCTAGGTTGGGAGGTATTCGTCGTTGACGACTTACAACCTAACGATTTCAGTGAGAAAGGTGATTGGGAGGTCCCCATTCCCGAGCCGCGCCAAGCCGAGGAAATCAGCGCCGAAACCCTTGCCCAATGGCGTGATCAAGGCGACGTGGCAGTGCTGGATTTCACCACCAGTGCCAGCTACGTCAAACAACACATTCCCGGCGCGTGGTGGGTATTGCGTGGGCAACTGAACCAAGCGCTGGAGAATATTCCCGTCGCGCAACGCTACGTGCTGACGTGCGGCAGCAGTCGCCTGGCGCGGCTCGCCGTGGCGCAGGTCGAGGCGTTAACCGGCAAGCAGGTCTTCCTGCTCACGGGCGGCAACGCCACCTGGTTCGCCTCCGGTTTTCCCGTGCAAGCGGGCGAAAGCCATTTGGCTTCGCCGCGCATTGACCGCTACCGCCGACCCTACGAAGGCACCGACGCGCCGCGTAAAGCCATGCAAGCCTATCTGGACTGGGAATTTGGTCTGGTCGATCAGCTGGCCCGCGACGGTACCCACGGGTTTTTCGTCATCTAGAAGATTCCGAGGCGCTACGCAGTCAGAAGCGCTCCTAGCGCGAAAGGTCATGCTGCAGTTGATTACGGCGCCGGGTTGGGTTGCCGGGCGTGGATGGCTTCGATACCCGCCAGCACGTCTTGGGACAGAGTTACGTCGGCGCTGGCCAAGTTGCTGGTCAATTGCTCAGAAGTGGTGGCGCCGATGATGTTACTGGTCACGAACGGTCGGCTGGTGACGTAGGCCAATGCCATTTGTGCCGGGTCCAGGCCGTGTTCACGCGCCAGCCCCACGTAAGCCGCGCTGGCAATGTCGACCTGCGGATTGTTGTAGCGCTGGAAGCGATCAAACAGCGTCAACCGACCCTTCGCGGGGCGAGCGCCGTTGAGGTACTTGCCCGCCAGCACGCCAAACGCCAAAGGCGAATAGGCCAGCAAACCGATCTGCTCGCGTATCGCGATTTCAGCCAGGCCGATTTCGAAGGTGCGGTTAAGCAAGTTGTAAGGGTTCTGGATCGATACCGCCCGTGGCAGGTGACGACTTTCCGCCATGTGCAGGAAACGCTGGGTGCCCCATGGCGTTTCGTTAGACAAACCAAAATGGCGAATCTTGCCCGCTTTCACTAAATCGTCTAATACCAACAAGGTTTCTTCGATCTCAACAGGCTGATCATGCGCATCATGGGTGTAGCCCAGCACACCAAAAAAATTGGTTTTTCGGTCTGGCCAGTGCAATTGGTACAGGTCCAGATAATCAGTGTTCAAACGCGTGAGGCTGGCCTCAACCGCAGCGATGATGTTGACCCGATCAAGCCGTGGGTTACCGTCGCGAATGTGGTCCATGCGACCAGGGCCGGCGACTTTGCTAGCCAGAATCCAATCATTACGGTCGCCGTACTTCTGGAAGTATTGGCCAATAATGCGTTCGGTCTCGGCGTAGGTTTCGCCACCCGGCGGTACCGGGTACATCTCCGCAGTGTCGAGAAAATTGACCCCTGCGTCCTTGGACTGACGAATTTGTGCGAAGGCTTCTTCTGCCGTGTTTTGCTCGCCCCAGGTCATGGTGCCCAACGCGATGGCGCTGACCGTCAGATCGGTCTTGCCCAGTAAACGAAACTCCATCAATGACTCCGTCTGGCTCAACTATAAAAAAGTGCCCTGAGTCGGGCCTCGAATTTCGATGACCATCAAGCACCTGCCAAGGCCGACGACGCCAGTCTTTTTTCCGACCCGAAGGCTTTTCGCTCGACCCCAGCTTCCAGAACTCAAATAACGCACACACAAAAACGCCGCTCATTGAGCGGCATTTTTTGTACAAATGGAGCGGGAAACGAGACTCGAACTCGCGACCCCGACCTTGGCAAGGTCGTGCTCTACCAACTGAGCTATTCCCGCAAATGGCGTCCCCTAGGGGACTCGAACCCCTGTTACCGCCGTGAAAGGGCGGTGTCCTAGGCCACTAGACGAAGGGGA
>NZ_JASJVL010000032.1:0-25692 GCF_035019745.1 Pseudomonas sp. 10S5 | reverse complement strand
TTCAACTCGCTGTCAACTGCCTATTCTCACCGCTGTCGATCACCGCGACCGAAGCTTCTTCCTCGCTAACAAAACTGATTAACTCATTGATTACCAAGGAGTTTATGTTTCATCTGCTGCGGAAGAGGGGCGAATTATAGGCCCAGAAAAAGTTACGTCAAGGATTAATCGCGAGTTATTCCAAATTTAGTGTAATTCGCCCAAAAGCCTTCTTTCCCGCCTGACAAACATGGGTAGCGCCCAGCTTAAACATAAACCCGCGGCCCACAACCTCACCATCTATGCGCACACCGCCCGACGCCAGAAGATCCCGCGCGACTGCCGAGTTCTTAACCAGCCCTGCCTTATTAAGGACAGCAGCGATGGGCATGTCTTCGGACCCTGCAATGCTGATCTCAGGCAGATCATCTGGAAGCTCGCCATCCTTCATGCGATTACCCGCCGAACGATGGGCTGTTGCAGCCGCCTCCTCGCCATGGAACCGTGCAACGATCTCTTCAGCCAGCTTGATCTTTATGTCACGTGGGTTAAAGCCAGCTTTAACGTCCGCTTTGAAGCCATTGATCTCATCCATGGAAAGAAAGCTCAACAACTCAAAGTAACGCCACATCAACGCATCCGGAATGGAAACTAGCTTGCTATACATGATGCCCGGCGCTTCCTGAATTCCTACATAGTTGCCCAGTGACTTGGACATCTTCTTCACACCATCCAACCCCTCCAATAAAGGCATGGTCAGGATGCACTGCGCTTCTTGGCCGTAGGCGCGCTGCAACTCGCGACCCATCAGCAGATTGAACTTCTGATCAGTACCGCCCAGCTCGACATCGGCACGCAATGCTACGGAGTCATACCCCTGGACCAGCGGATACATGAACTCATGGATAGCGATAGGCTGATTGGTTGAGTACCGCTTATGGAAGTCATCCCGCTCGAGCATCCGCGCCACGGTGTACTGCGAAGATAAGCGGATGAAATCAGCGGAACTCATCTGATCCATCCAAGTGGAGTTGAAGGCCACCTCGGTTTTGGCAGGATCAAGAATTTTGAAGACCTGAGCTTTATAGGTCTCGGCATTGGACAGCACCTGCTCACGCGTCAGCGGAGGACGGGTTGCGCTTTTGCCGCTTGGGTCGCCGATCATTCCGGTGAAGTCACCAATCAGGAAGATGACCTGATGACCCAACTCTTGGAATTGGCGCAGCTTATTAATAAGTACGGTATGACCCAAATGCAAATCAGGTGCGGTAGGGTCGAAACCTGCCTTGATTCGCAGCGGCTTACCGCGCTTAAGCTTTTCGACCAGTTCGGACTCGACCAGGAGTTCATCCGCACCACGCTTAATCAGCGCTAGCTGCTCTTCAACCGATTTCATGACAGCCCCGTTTTGGCTCATTTCAAATGGGCACCAACCATACAAGATCAGTGTTCAATTACAAGTTTTGACCCGCGCAGACAGACGAATAGGAAACTGATCTATTAGCAGGGTTGCTTAAGACATGATTTGGTTATATTTTATACAGTTATTTAATGTTCATCATGTCATTCATCTTTTCCAATTAATCTTTTTAAAGCCAAAATTACCTATGATCAATACCCAGCCTAAGGCGCCTCCGCTTTATCCGAAGAGTCATCTGTTAGCTGCTAGCGGAATTGCTGCACTGTTGAGCTTGGCGCTTCTGGTCTTCCCGTCAAGCGACGTTGAAGCTAAAAGAACCACACGTAATCACGATATCCAAACGACAGCTGATCAGCTCACAGAACAACAAGACGCTCAAGATCCTCTTCAAGCCACATCGAAAGCAAATACCTCCCCCTTCGCCCAAATAGAAAACGATACCGACAACCTTCAGGAAAACGCCATCGCGAAACCTGAAACAACGCGCCCCAACCCCAGCCATAAAGAGGTCGTGGTCTCTAGGGGCGACACCTTATCAACGCTATTCGAACGGGTCGGACTTCCCGCTGGCGAGGTTCACGACGTTCTGGCCAGCGATAAACAAGCCAAACAATTCAGCCAACTCAAAAGGGGACAGATTCTGCAGTTCGAACTGACTCCTGACGGGCAGCTTAAACAACTGCACAGCAAGGTCGGCGACCTCGAAACCATCAGCCTGTCCAAGACCGACAACGGCTATACATTTAGCCGCGAGGTTACTAAGCCAACCATACGTACAGCCTATGCACACGGCATTATCAACAGTTCTCTGTCACTCTCAGCTCAACGCGCCGGCCTATCCCACAGCATGACCATGGACATGGCCAATATTTTTGGCTACGACATCGATTTCGCTCAGGATATTCGCCAAGGTGATGAGTTCGATGTGATCTATGAGCAGAAAGTTGTGAAGGGCAAGATAGTCGGCAATGGCAATATCGTGTCCGCAAGATTCACCAACCGTGGGAAAAACTATTCCGCGGTTCGTTATACCAATAAGCAAGGCAACACCAATTACTACACGGCTGAAGGCAACAGCATGCGAAAGGCATTCATTCGCACTCCTGTGGATTTCGCCCGCATTAGCTCGTTATTCTCAATGAGCCGCAAGCACCCTATATTAAATAAAATCCGTGCACATCAAGGCGTCGATTACGCCGCCCCTCGCGGTACGCCGATCAAGGCGACTGGTGACGGTAAAGTGTTGTTGGCTGGACGCAAAGGTGGTTACGGCAATACGGTCATTCTGCAGCATGGCGAGACTTACCGAACGCTTTACGGTCACATGCAAGGATTTGCCAAGGGCATACAGGCTGGCGCTACTGTCAAGCAAGGCCAAATAATTGGCTATATTGGTACCACTGGTTTATCGACTGGACCGCATTTGCATTATGAGTTTCAGGTCAACGGGGTCCACGTCGACCCGCTGGGTCAGAAACTGCCGATGGCCGATCCGATTGCCAAATCGGAAAAACAACGCTTCCTGCAGCAAAGTCAGCCATTGATGGCGCGCATGGACCAGGAAAAGGCCACCATGCTGGCCTCCAGCAAGAGATAAAAGATGGCTCTATATATAGGTGTGATGTCTGGAACCAGCCTTGACGGGTTGGATATCGCTCTTATTGAGCAGACCGACCGCCCAACTTTATTGGCGACTCACTACATCCCCATGCCGGAAGATTTGCGTGCCGAGCTTCTGAGTTTATGCGCCAGCAGCTCGGATGAACTTGCCCGAGCAGCGATCGCCGAGCAGAAATGGGTACGCTTGGCCGCTCAAGGCATTCTGACGCTACTTGAACAAGAGCAACGCTCTCCCGGTGAAATTCGCGCTATCGGCAGCCATGGCCAGACCATTCGCCATGAGCCCGCTCGTGGTTTCACTATTCAAATTGGAAACCCTGCCCTCCTTGCCGAATTGACCGAAATCACTGTCGTCAGTGACTTTCGCCGCCGCGACGTCGCTGCAGGTGGTCAAGGTGCACCGTTAGTCCCGGCGTTTCACGAAGCGTTGTTTGATAAACCTTTAGGCGCGCTACAAGACCATAGAGCCGTGCTCAACATTGGCGGCTTCAGCAACTTAAGCTTGATCGAACCCGATAGACCAGTGTCTGGCTTTGACTGCGGTCCCGGAAATGTTTTGATCGACGCCTGGATACAAACCCAGCGCGGCCTGAACTATGATCAGGACGGAGCGTGGGCTGCCAGTGGACAAATTGAACCCGCACTGCTGCAATCCCTGCTCAGCGACCCTTTCTTTTTGACGCAAGGCCCAAAAAGTACAGGCCGTGAAGTCTTCAATCTCAGTTGGTTGCAACACCACTTGTTTCAACTACCAAGCTTCCCACCGGAAAACATCCAGGCAACCCTTACCGAGCTGACCGCGCTGACGATTACTCAATCGCTACAGATGGCTCAGGCTGTGACTGATGAGTTATTAATCTGCGGGGGTGGCGCGCATAACGCAACGCTAATGGCCAGACTCGCTGCACTGCTGCCAAACACAACGGTAAACAGTACCGCCCTGTATGGAGTGGACCCGGACTGGGTCGAGGCCATGGCTTTTGCCTGGCTGGCACATTGCTGTCTTGAAGGCGTGCCCGCTAACCGTCCGACAGTCACGGGTGCCCGGGGTTTACGTGTACTCGGCGCCATTTACCCAGCCTGACGCACACAGCAAAACGCCGCACGTCAGTGCGGCGCATCTTTACTTACAAACCCTGCATCACAATCGATAAATCAGACCGAAAACGACGAGCCGCAACCACAAGTCGTGGAAGCATTCGGATTTTTGATCACAAAGCGAGATCCTTCCAAGCCTTCCTGATAGTCCACTTCTGCGCCTGCCAGGTATTGAAAGCTCATTGGATCAACCACTAAGCTCACACCGTCACGCTCAACAATGGTGTCGTCATCAGCAATGTCTTCATCGAACGTGAAGCCATACTGGAAGCCTGAACAGCCACCACCGGTTACGAATACACGCAGTTTCAGGCGATCATTGCCCTCTTCATCGACCAGAGTCTTCACCTTGTGCGCTGCACCGGGGGTGAATTCCAAGGCCGTTGGCGTGAAGGTTTCGACGCTCATGCTAATTATCTCCCGGCGCTATGCCGCAATAATGCGTAATGACGCGCATTATCCGCTTGTCCTAGTAAATCGGTCAACTATTGTAGGGGCAGCAACGAGCTGTAGGTGACAAGCCGCAAGACAAAGCCGATCACTTGCAGCTCGTAGCTCGCCACTGCTCTTACGGCAACATCCCCGCATGGGACAGGCCGAACCGCTCATCGAGACCAAACATGATGTTCATGTTTTGCACCGCCTGGCCTGAAGCGCCCTTCACCAGGTTGTCGATCACCGATAACACCACCACGACATCGCCGCCCTGCGGACGATGCACGGCAATACGACAAACATTAGCGCCACGCACACTGCGAGTTTCGGGATGGCTACCCGCAGGCATTACGTCAACAAAGGGTTCATTGGCATAACGCTTTTCATACAGCGCCTGCAAATCCACCGACCTATCTACCACCGTTGCGTAAAGCGTCGAATGAATGCCACGAATCATAGGCGTCAGATGAGGCACGAAGGTCAAACCCACATCACCGCCTGCGGCTCTGCGCAAACCTTGGGTGATTTCGGGCAAATGACGATGACCTTTAACCGCGTAGGCCTTGAAGCTTTCACTGGCCTCCGCGTACAGCGACCCGACACTCAGACCACGGCCCGCACCGCTTACGCCGGATTTACAGTCGGCGATCAACCGGGAGTTATCCGCCAGACCCGCCTCAAGCAGCGGTAAGAAGCCTAACTGGGTCGCCGTTGGGTAACAGCCAGGCACCGCGATCAAGCGCGCCGTTTTTATCTGCTCGCGATTCACCTCTGGAAGACCATACACCGCCTCTTCAAGCAATTCAGGCGCGCCATGGGGTTGGCCGTACCACTTGGCCCACTCGTCAGCGTCATGCAAACGGAAGTCCGCAGAAAGGTCGATAACTTTAGTACCTGCTTTAAGCAGTTCGCCGGCCAGTGCATGAGCTACACCGTGGGGTGTCGAGAAAAACACAACATCGCAGGCGCCCAAGGTTTCAACGTCCGGAACGCTAAAGGTCAGGCCGTCGTAATGGCCTCGCAGGTTCGGATAAAGATCAGCCACAGGCAAACCGGCCTCAGAGCGAGAAGTGATAACCACTACCTCGGCTTGCGGATGCTGTGCCAACAGACGCAGCAGCTCGACCCCGGTATAACCCGTGCCGCCGACGATTCCGACCTTGACCATAACCCTGCCCCTTTAACGAACCTACTGGAAAGCCGTCGATGATAGGGTCGTTGAGCGCATGCGACAACCGCAAAGGTGACGTAGGGGCGCTCATGCAACTACTATTTGGCCACCGTAAATCCTGGAAAACCCAATATGCTCTATCTATGGCTTAAAGCTTTCCACATTGTCTCAATCGTCTGCTGGTTTGCCGGCTTGTTTTACTTGCCCAGATTGTTTGTCTACCACTCCTTGAGCGAAGACGCTGTTAGCCGCGAACGCTTTTGCATTATGGAGCGCAAGCTTTATCGGGGCATCATGGGGCCAGCGATGGTTGCCACCCTGGTGTTCGGAATCTGGTTAATAAGCCTCAATCCGAGCGGCTACCTCAGCCAAGGCTGGATGCACGTCAAGCTCTTATTGGTGGTGCTGTTGATCGGCTATCACCACATGTGCGGCGCGCAAGTAAAACGCTTTGCCCGTGGAGAGAATGGCCGCAGCCACGTGTATTACCGCTGGTTCAATGAAATCCCGGTACTGATACTGCTCGCAATCGTAGTACTGGTGGTGGTTCGACCTTTCTAATCACAGCTCAAAAACGGGGTACTGCTTATGTCGCTGCCAACGCTGCTTGAACATCGTTTGCGTCTGCCCGTGGTAGTCGCACCGATGTTTCTGATTTCCAATCCACAACTGGTCCTAGCGTGCTGCCGCAATGGGGTAGTGGGGAGCTTCCCTGCGCTGAACCAACGTGAAAGCAGCGGCTTCAAGGCTTGGCTGGAAGAAATCGAAGCGGGATTGGCAGGGCTTGTTAATCCTGCGCCTTACGCCGTCAACTTGATCGTGCATAACAGCAACCCACGCTTGCAGGCCGACCTGGAAATTTGTGTTGAGCACAGAGTACCCATCGTTATTACCAGTCTTGGCGCCGTTAGAGAACTGGTCGACGCTGTGCACAGTTATGGGGGACTGGTGTTTCACGACGTTACGACACGACGTCATGCGGAAAAAGCAGCCGAAGCCGGTGTTGATGGTTTGATCGCCGTCGCGGCCGGCGCTGGAGGGCATGCGGGCACCTTGAGCCCATTTTCGCTGATCGCCGAAATCCGCCAATTCTTCGATAAGACCCTATTGCTGGCGGGCTGCCTGAATCAAGGCCACCAGATACTCGCCGCCCAACTGCTCGGCGCCGACCTTGCCTACTTCGGCACACGCTTTATCGCCACCCGCGAAAGTCATGCACCTGACGCCTACAAAGAAATGTTGATGGCCTCAAAAGCCGCCGATATTGTGTACACCGCCGCAGTGTCGGGGGTGCCCGCTAGCTTCATGCGTCAGAGCCTGGAAAATGCCGGTTTTGATCTGGCGGCGCTACAAGGCAAAGTCGAGGTGGGTTCAAGCGCTAAACTCAAACCCATGAGTGACGAAGCGAAAGCTTGGAAAACCGTGTGGTCTGCGGGCCAAGGTGTTGGTGAAATCAACGACCTCCCCGATGTCAACGAACTGATCGCGCGTTTGGATTCCGAATACCGTTCAGCACAAACCCGGTCAGTCGAACTGGCGAAGCATTGGCCTCACTGATCATCTGCCCTTTCACTGCCATCAGTCGACCGTAAAGACTTGACGTATTACCAGACAAGGAAGCCGAGAATGGCTGAGCCACACTTCAAGATCATCTTCAGCGGGCAACTACGCAGCGGTGTCGAGAGAGAGACCGCCACGTTAATCCTGGCGGAGCTGTTCAAAAGTGACGGGGCTGTCGTTGAGAAACTGTTCAGCGGTCGAGCGATTACGCTTAGGCACGGGCTATCGCAAGAACAGGCGCGGTATTACCTGGATGCGCTGAATGATGCGGGCGTCGAAGCACGCATTGAGGCTGAAAACCCCATTAATCTTGAGCTGTACGACATTCATCAACCCACGCCATACCAAACACAAGCACAACTATCACCCTATGCCACGCCTCAAGCGCCGGTTATTACGACACTGGCAGGCTTCCCCGAATTGAAAGTCTTTACCGTCCGAGGGCGGATCGGACGACTGCGGTACTTGGCCTGGACCTTTGTGCTCATGACGGCGATTGGCGTTGCTACGGCGATTTGCGCAGCGCTGATGACAAGCTCGCTGATCGCTGGAGGGCTGTTCACGACCATCGCGGTTGTCGCCTTTTTCATCATCAGCGTACAAATCGGCGCCCAGCGGCTCCACGATGCGGGTTGGTCTGCTTGGCTTCTGTTATTAAACTTGGTGCCATTCGTGGGCGCGCTGTTTCCTATCCTGATGATAGTCGTTCCCGGGAATACGGGACCAAATCAGTTCGGCGCGCCGCAACCGCCGAACAGCAAGGCAGTAAAAATACTGGCCTGCACGTGGCTACTAATTCTCGCAGTGACCATGGTCGGCTTTTTTTTCGGGGTTCCTGGGCTATTCGAAAGCGAAGTACAAACCACCGCCACTGAATACGAAAATACCCTGCCCTATGACGACGACCAAGACAGCGACACTTCACAACCCGCCGATAGCACGCCGCCATCTGTAGACTATAAAAACAAATAACCCGTTAGACTTTGACCGCTCCGGACTGAGCGCGCTGCCTGGAGAAACTGCATGACCTGTTACGCTCTGATTACTGGCGCCTCCAGCGGCATTGGCCTAGCGATGGCCGAGGCCCTGGCGCGCAGGGGTCGCAGCCTGATTTTAGTCGCCCGCGAACGCGAAGAGTTGGAGCGCATCGCCATCGAGCTGACGCAACGCTTTGGTGTGGACGTTTTGTTCCGGGCCTGCGATCTTGGCGAACCGCTGCGGCTTTCCGGCTTCCTTTTGGAACTCGAAGACGGTGAGCGACAAATCGACTTATTGGTTAATTGCGCGGGGATAGGTACGTGCGGGCCGTTCCTCGCTCAAGAGTGGGGTGTAGACCAGGACTTGATTGACATAAACATTCTGGCCCTCACTCGCCTGTGCCATTCCGTCGGCAACGCCATGGCCGTACAGGGTGGCGGACAGATACTGAACGTCGCCTCGGTTGCAGCCTTTCGGCCGGGCCCATGGATGACCAGCTATCACGCAAGCAAAGCTTATGTGCTGACTTTTTCCGAAGGGCTGCGTGAAGAGCTGAAGAAAACCGGCGTGAAAATATCAGTGCTCTGCCCCGGGCCGACGCGTACAGCGTTTTTTCAAACAGCTCAAATGGAATTGGGTGCGCTTTCTAACAGCAACCGGATGATGAGCCCCGAAGAGGTTGCGTTATATACCGTCCGCGCACTGGCGAAAAATCGCGCGGTGATCATTCCTGGTTGGCGCAACAAGCTGTCGGCCTTCGCCCCTCGCCTGACGCCACGTTGGCTAACGATAAAAATAGCCGCTGCGCTCAATAAGGCTCACTGCCCTCGCTAATAAGCGCTGGGCCTGATACCCCTGCGTCATTACACTCGTTTACTTATTCAAGCGGAGAAATAGCTGTGGAGACTCTGTTCACCAAAATCATCAACAGAGAGATACCGGCAAAGATCATCTACGAGGATGACCAGGTGCTGGCCTTTCATGACATTGCCCCTCAAGCACCGGTGCACTTTCTGGTGATTCCGAAAAAAGTGATTCGTACACTTAACGACGTAACCGAAGAAGACAAGGGCCTGTTGGGCCATATCTTGTACACCGCTCAACGTCTGGCTAAAGAACTGGGCTGCGAAGACGGTTTCCGCGTGACGATGAACTGCAATGAGCTGGGCGGTCAGACCGTCTATCACATTCACATGCACGTCTTGGGTCAACGTCAGATGCACTGGCCACCAGGCTGATTCATTTATCAACGACTTAGGCTCATCGGTGCTGGACTCGCACAACCGGTGAGCTGATCCAGCTCAAGCCGCACCTGATCGATTCGGGTAGACTGGTCTGCGTGGATTTACCCGGAGGTGCCCATGGCTACCGAACGTCACTACTCACCTGTTGACCGTTTTCTATTACAAGCCGATGCCGCAATGCGCACGCTGTTGCCCTTTAGCGCGCAACCGTATCGTCCCTCTCCCGCGATTGTCCAACCTGAAGTCAAGATGAACGACGCCGACACTCGGCACGTGGCAGGCCTGATGCGCATCAACCACACCGGCGAAGTCTGCGCGCAGGCTCTTTACCAAGGCCAAGCATTAACCGCCAAATTACCGAAAGTGCGCGCTGCTATGGAGCATGCCGCCGAGGAAGAAATCGATCACCTTGTGTGGTGTGAACAGCGCATTCATCAGCTGGGCAGTCACACCAGCGTGCTCAACCCGGTGTTCTACGGGTTATCTTTTGGAATCGGGGCAGTGGCCGGCCTGATCAGCGACAAAATAAGTCTTGGATTTGTAGCTGCCACAGAAGATCAAGTCTGCAAGCACCTAAATGACCATTTGGCGCAATTACCTGCTGGGGATGAGAAGTCCCGAGCCATTCTAGAGCAGATGCGTACTGACGAAGAACACCATGCTCAGGGTGCACTGGAGGCCGGCGGTTTCCGTTTTCCAAGGCCGGTCAAATTCGGCATGAGCTTGTTGGCAAAAGTCATGACCAAAAGCACTTATCGGGTCTAACGGTTTGACCGTAAAAAGGCGCCTCGATGGGCGCCTTTTTTACATCTACATCGGAACGGGACCCTTTAAGGCTGCATGTTCCGAGCGTAGAAAATCTCCAGCATTTCGTGCTTCACCCTTTCGGTGACCTGGTCACGTTGTTGAGTCGACAGGTTGCTCGTCGCATCCCCAAACAAGTAGTTGTCCAGTTCGAAGTTCTTTAGCAGCATCTTGGTGTGGAACATATTTTCCTGGTAAACGTTCACGTCTGTCAGTTGATAGGCAGAGCGTGTGTCTTCAGAAAGATAGTTCTGAACCGAGTTGATTTCGTGGTCAATAAAGTGTTTTTTGCCTTCAATGTCGCGCGTAAAACCGCGTACACGATAGTCGACAGTGACGATGTCTGAGTCGAACTGGTGAATAAGGTAGTTCAATGCTTTAAGCGGTGAAATAACCCCACAAGTCGACACGTCTATATCAACACGAAACGTCGCGATGCCATCGACCGGGTGAATTTCCGGGTAGGTGTGCACCGTGATGTGGCTCTTGTCGAGGTGAGCCAAAATAGTTTCTTTTGGCAGCGGCCCAGGTGACTCTTCGATCTGGCTGTCGGTGGGCGTCACCGGCTGTTCGGAGATCAAAATGGTCACGCTAGCGCCTTGCGGGTCGTAATCCTGGCGCGCGATATTCAAGATGTTGGCGCCAATAATATCGACCACATCAGTCAGAATCTGCGTCAGGCGTTCCGCGTCGTACTCACGATTGATGTACTCGACGTAGGCTTGCTGGTCTTGCGGAGTTTCCGCATAGCAGATGTCATAGATGTTGAAGCTCAAGGTCTTGGTCAGGTTATTGAACCCGTGGAGCTTGAGTTTGCTTTTCACCGATAAAACTCTCTTTATTTGTGCGGTCAAGCCGCGTAATCAAGCATGCCCGTCAGATAAGAACGGCTCATCTGCGTAGGACGGTGAACACCTCTTCGCGGTGGCGATTTTGGTTGTCTGTTCGGGCGTTTCTATAGTCGTGACGCAACGGACCGTACCCTGAAAAAGGGGCGCATTATGCAGACGTAACACGCCGGCTGCCAGAGTCTGCGCCGCTTTTATGAAATTTGGGTGTCCATTCAGCCCAATTCGATGATTTCATAGTCGTGAGTAATCTCGACGCCTGCATTACCCAGCATGATCGACGCCGAGCAATACTTCTCAGCTGACAACTCAATGGCCCGCTTAACTTGGGTTTCTTTCAAGTCGCGACCCTTGACCACGAAATGCAAATGAATCTTGGTGAACACCTTTGGGTCTTCGGTAGCGCGCTCAGCTTCAAGAAAAGCCTCGCAGCTTTCGATAGCCTGACGTGATTTCTTCAGGATGCTGACCACGTCAAAGTTGCTGCAGCCACCTAGGCCAATCAACACCATTTCCATGGGCCGCGCGCCGAGGTTACGGCCACCGCTCTCAGGCGCACCATCCATCACCACCACATGGCCGCTACCGGATTCACCAAGAAACATGGCTTCGCCAGCCCACTGGATGCGTGCCTTCATCACCAAGACTCCACTATTAAAAAAGGGTCGCCAGCTTAGCACAGGGCCAACATTCGCTGGTTCCAAAGCTAAATGCGTATTTGAAATAAAGACGTGGGAAATTTCCTAATTTTCCGCGATCTGTCCTGATAAGCTGCGGCGAATCACTGACGCGGCCGATACCCAACAGGATGATTCGTGGCGCGTTACTTTTTTCGGGATACATGCATGGTCGCTATAAGCCTTACACCCAAGATCAAAAATCTCGACAAGCTCCTGGCCCATTGTCAACGCCGTCGCTACGCCGCCAAAACTAATGTTATGCGTGCAGGTGACCGCTCTGAGTCGCTGTTCTTCATCGTCAAGGGCTCCGTGACGGTGGTGATAGAAGATGACGGACGGGAAATGATCGTGGCCTACCTCAATACCGGAGATTTTTTTGGCGAGTTAGGTTTGTTTGACCAAGCAGGGCAAGCGATTGAGCGCAGTGCCGGTGTGCGCACCAAGACCGAGTGTGAAGTGGCTGAAATCAGCTATAACAGATTCCGTGAAGTTATGCAGGACGATCCTGACATCTTGTACGCTATCGGCGGCCAAATGGCCGAACGGCTGCGCAATACCACTCGAAAAGTCGGTGACTTGGCCTTTCTCGACGTGACTGGGCGCGTAGCGCGAAGCCTGCTGGATTTATGCAAGCAACCAGATGCCATGACACATCCCGACGGCATGCAAATTAAGATTACCCGCCAGGAAATAGGCCGCATTGTGGGTTGTTCGAGAGAAATGGTTGGCCGCGTACTCAAGGCATTGCAAGAGCAAAATCTGGTACACGTTAAAGGCAAGACAATGGTGGTGTTCGGTACCCGTTAAACGCCTACAGGGTTAGAACTCACTTAGGATGTATTGATAACGCTCGGCTAGATTTCCCAAAACATCGGCTCCCGGATAGGCTTCGTGCAAAGCGACATGGCTTTGGGCCCTTACGCGCTGAGGTTGCTCACAAATCTGGTTGAATGCATTGACCGCAGCGATCATGTCCTCACGCTCGTCGTCCAGCAGCAACGCACCATGCGCCAGCACAACAGGGCGTTGACCGCCCTGACTTTGCCGCCAACGCTGGGCCGTGCCTACCATTTTGCGGCCGTCGAGATTCACGTTGAAACGCCCATCACAGAAAGCGCCCTCCACCTCTCCAACTGACGCCGCGCCACCGAGCGCGATTAGCTCGTCGCAGATCGGCTCACACAAGCGTCTGTACGCGTTCTCGATTCGGTCCCGATCATTGTCGCCGCGCGGCTGGGCGTACACCAATGCGATGTTCACGGTGGCGTGAGATTGAGGCACAGGCTCGCCACCGCTTTCACGCAGAAGAATCGGCCAGCCGAGATTTGCCAAAAATTCGGTCGCCACATCGAAACGAGCGAGACGGCTCATACGACGCGGCATCACCAAAGCACGATCTATCGGGCGCCAAAACAGCAATCCGAATTCGGCATTACCCGCACACACCGAGGCGAGCAGATCCTGCTCAGCCTGAAGACCTGCGGCGACAGTGGTTTTGATGACAGGGTTTTGCATCTAAGCTCTCTGGTGTCCATTACATTGTTTCGCCAACATGGTGGCGAGAATTCTCAGATCAATTACTAATCAACGGCCCACGCTCAGGAAAGAACAGTCGCTGCAATTCAGCACCCGGATGTTCTGCACGCATGAACGTTTCGCCCACCAGGAACGCATAGACCTCGCTGATTTCCATCAGCTCGACGTCCGCGCGATTGAGGATGCCGCTTTCTGTGATGACTAAACGATCACGTGGTATACGCGGCAGGAGGTCCAAAGTATTTTCAAGATTCACTTCAAACGTATGCAGGTTACGGTTGTTGACGCCTATCAGTGGTGTGTCCAAGGTCTTTAGCGCCCGCTCCAACTCGTCAAGGTCATGCACCTCAACCAACACATCAAGACCTACGCCTTTCGCGACGGCAGCCAATTCGGCTAACTTCGCGTCTTCCAAAGCGGCCACGATTAGCAACACACAGTCAGCGCCAAGGGCACGGGCTTCAATGATTTGGTACGGATCAATCATGAAGTCTTTGCGAATCACCGGCAGGGAGCACGCGGCGCGGGCTTGTTGCAGGTACGCATCGGCGCCCTGAAAAAAATCGACGTCGGTCAGGACGGAGAGGCACGTCGCGCCACCGGCCTGATAGCTCTTGGCAATTTCCGCAGGAAAAAACTTCTCGCGGATCACGCCTTTGCTCGGCGACGCCTTCTTGATTTCCGCAATTACCGCAGGTTGCTTCTTCTTCGCCTGCTTGATCAGCGCATCGGCGAAACCCCGCGTCGCATCGGCCAGCGCTGCCAGACGCTCCAACTCAGCGAGGCTAATTACCGCGCTACGGGCGGCGATTTCCTCGATCTTACGGGCAAGAATCTTTTCCAGAACCGTCGGCACACTCATCCTTCGTTCTCCTGTCTGAATACCGCAGTAAAGGCACCCAACTCTTCCATTTTCTCCCGGGCAAGGCCAGTGTGCAGAGCATCATGCGCCAGCTCCACGCCTTGTTTCAGCGTGTAAGCATGATCCGCCGCATAGAGCGCTGCGCCTGCATTAAGGACAATCATTTCAGCAGCTTTTTGACCGTTCTCCGTTTTGCGCCGACCTAACGCATCGCGAATCAACTCCAGCGAAGCAGCCGGGCTTTCTACTGTCAGGCCAAACAGGCTTTGGCTTTTAATGCCCAAATCTTCCGGTTGTACCCAATATTCGGTGATATCACCGTTTTTCAGCTCGGCGACAAAGGTCGGTGCTGCCAGGCTGAACTCGTCCAAACCGTCCTGAGAGTGTACGACCAACACGTGCTTGCTGCCCATCCGCGACAACACCTCAGCCAGTGGACGGCACAATGCCTGACTGAACACCCCGACCACCTGGTGGCGGACGCCAGCCGGATTCGTAAGCGGGCCGAGCATATTAAACAGGGTGCGCAGACCGAGGTCGCGTCGGGGGCCAGCAGCAAACTTCATAGCACGGTGGTGGGACTGAGCGAACATGAAACCAATGCCGACGCTATCAATGCAGCGAGCGACTTGCACGGGGGTCAAGTTCAGATAAATCCCGGCAGCTTCGAGCAGATCGGCGCTGCCACTTTTACCGGAAACCGCCCGGTTACCGTGCTTGGCAACCGTACAACCGGCCGCCGCAACGACAAACGCCGACGCCGTCGAAACGTTAAAAATATTGGCACCGTCGCCACCGGTGCCGACCACGTCGACGACGCCGTCGAGGGTTTTGAGCTCAACCTTGTCGGCCAACTCACGCATTACGGTGACCGCGCCAACAATCTCGTCGATGCTTTCGCTTTTCATGCGCATGGCCATCAAGAATGCGCCAATCTGCGCTTCAGTACATTGACCGGTCATGATTTCGCGCATGACGTCGCGCATTTCTTCCGTGCTCAAATCCAGCTGGTTAACAATACGACCCAGCGCGCTTTTAATGTCCATAACCATAACCTTACTCATAACCTTGAACCCTCTTAAACCTGGCGAGTGCCGCCGGTTTGTTTGAGGAAGTTGGCGAACAGCTCATGGCCCTGCTCGGTAAGAATCGACTCAGGGTGAAACTGAACCCCTTCGACATTCAGCGTCTTGTGGCGCAAGCCCATTATTTCATCGACCGAGCCGTCTTCGAGTTCGGTCCACGCTGTCAACTCAAGGCACTCCGGCAATGTTTCGCGCTTGACCACCAACGAGTGATAACGGGTGACCGTCAACGGATGATTCAGGCCGTCGAATACACCGAGGTCTTCATGGATCACCGGACTGGTCTTGCCATGCATCACCTGCCGCGCACGCACCACGTCACCGCCAAATGCCTGACCAATGGCTTGATGCCCGAGGCAAACACCAAGCAACGGCAACTTGCCGGCAAAGTGTTTGATCACTTCCAGCGAAACGCCTGCTTCGGTCGGGGTACAGGGGCCAGGAGAAACGACGATGCGTTCGGGGTTCAAGGCTTCGATTTCGGCAATCGTCAGTTCGTCGTTGCGGATCACTTTGACCTCTGCACCCAACTCACCCAGGTATTGCACGACGTTGTAGGTAAACGAATCGTAGTTATCGATCATCAGCAGCATGTGATTAACCTCTTGAAGTACTGACTTTAAAGCAACCCCTGGACTCTGTCCGTTAGCTTGGCGCATGCACGCTGCTCACTGAAATCCATCCAGCGCAGGTGCTTTGGCAAGACAATCGAAGGGCTATGGGTACAAGTCCGGCGAGGCCGGGAGGAAACAGTCAGGCGCGCCAACGCCAACGGGCGTGAGCCTTGATAACGCGCATCAAGAATTTACTGACGATCAACACTGGGGGAGGTCTCATTTTCATACGTCCCGGCACATTAGCTTACCCAAGCATGCGGTGCAATATCGCCGTGGTGACGCTCCGCCGGGCATTTAGCACGCGCAGACGGCGCAGAGCCGTCAAAGCTTTGCTACTTTTCGTAGAGGTAAAACTAAAATAACGACAAAAGGGATCATAACAATGATTAAACAGGCGCTGTCCCTGCCGTTCGCAACATGTGTTCTTTCACTGGCCTGCTCTTACGCCTTCGCGGCCCCATCGCCTTACTCAACTCTGCTGGTGTTTGGCGATAGCCTGAGTGATTCCGGTCAATATCCTGACCTTGCGGGCCCAAACGTTTCCGGCTTGCGTTTCACGAACCGCACCGGCCCGACCTTTAAAGACGGCAGTGGCGAGGCCTATGGACCGGTTTCAACCACATTGCTCGGATTGAAACTCGGCATCGCGCCCGGCGACCTCTTGCCCTCGACGTCCCCGGTCAACGCACTTCTCGGCTTAAAAGATGGTAATAACTATGCCGTAGGGGGTTATCGAACAGATCAGATTTATGGCTCTGTCACTTCTAAATCGGTAGTTGCCATCCCAGATGGTGAACCCGGTGGAGGCACAGTACTGCGCAGCAAGGACAGTTACTTGGTTGCAAACAACTTCCGGGCTGATCCCAACGCGCTTTATTTCTTGTCAGGCGGCGGCAATGATTTTTTCCAAGGACTGGTCGTCGATGCCCCATCAGCAGCAGGTTCGGCAGACCAACTGGCGAATAGTGCCCAAGCCCTTCAGCAAGCGGGCGCACGCTACATCATGGTCTGGCTGTTACCTGACCTCGGCTTGACGCCAGCGGCGTTTGGCACGCCTGCCCAAACGCCCAGCTCCCAGTTGAGTGGCGCGTTCAATGCAGAACTCGTCAGTCGCCTGTCGCAGATTCACGCCGAGATCATCCCGCTGAATATTCCACTGTTAATTCAGGAAACCTTGGCCAACCCCGCGCGCTTCGGCTTGGACGCCAGCCAAAATCTGGTCGGCACGTGCTTTAACGGTAATGCCTGTACAGAGAATCTCGCACACGGCCTTAACAGCGCAACGCCCGACCCCACCAAGCTGCTGTTCAACGACAGCGTGCACCCGACAATTGCCGGGCAACAATTAATCGCCGATTACGCCTATTCATTGCTTTCGGCACCTTGGGAAACAACCCTACTGCCGGAAATGGCCCTCGGGACTTTGAACGCGCACCAAGATGCATTGCGCAATCAGTGGTTAGCCGATGAAGGTAATTGGCAAAGCGTCGGCCGCTGGCGCGCAATCATCGCTACCGGCGGTGAGCGCATCAAATTCGATGACGACAGGAGTTCCGCCAAGGCAGACGGCCATGGCTACAACTTGACCATCGGGGGCAGTTACCGGTTTGCCGACGATTGGCGTGCGGGGGTTGCTGCAGGTTTCTATCGGCAACGCTTGGAAGCAGGCCCCCGAGACTCCGACTATTCTCTCAACAGCTATTTGGCGACTGCATTCCTGCAATACCATGCCAACCACCTGTGGGCGGACGCGGCGCTGACCGGCGGAAAACTCGACTATCAAGATGCCAACCGTAAATTCGCGCTGGGGATAGCCGAAGGCGAAGAGAAAGGTGATACCGATGGCAAGCTGTGGGCATTTAGCGCCCGATTGGGGTACGACATCGCCCAGGCCAATAGCGGATGGCACCTGTCGCCGTTCATCAGCGCCGATTACGCCCACATCGTAGTGAACGGCTATTCGGAAGATGGGGCGCGTTCTACGGCGCTCACCTTCGACGACCAGCGACGTAACTCTCGGCGCCTCGGTGCAGGGCTTCAAGGCAAAATCCAGGTCACGTCGTCGACACAACTGTTTGCTGAGGCAGCACACGAACATGAGTACGCCAACCACCAGCAAAACGTCACGATTGCCCTCAACAGCCTGCCGACTATCGACTTCACGCTGGACGGTTACAAACCACAAAGCAGCCTCAACCGCGCCAGTATCGGCGTCAGTCAGAAGCTGACCCAGGAGGTGTCATTGAGCGCGAACTACAACTGGCGCAAGGCCGACGACGTGACCCAGCAAGGTGTTGGGTTGGCGGTGAGTGTGGATTTTTAACAGCGAGGATTTCAGCCTTTGCGACCGAATTTATTCGGGAAACAAGCGGCGTGGTGCGTGTGACCCGCCGCGTTGTTGCCTTCCCGAATAAATTCGGTCCCACAGGGAAATTGCAAAGGAAGTATTACGGCTCCTGCTCAGCCAACGCCACGGCGCGGAACATGGCGCGGCGCTTGTTGAGCGTTTCTTCCCACTCAAGCCTTGGCACTGAGTCGGCAACGATACCGCCACCGGCCTGAACGTGCAGTTCGCCGTTTTTGATCACCGCCGTGCGGATCGCGATGGCGGTGTCCATATTGCCGTTCCATGCCAGATAACCTACGGCACCACCGTATACGCCACGTTTTACCGGTTCCAGTTCGTCGATGATTTCCATCGCACGAATTTTCGAAGCACCGGACAGCGTTCCCGCAGGCAGAATTGCGCGCAGCGCATCCATCGCCGTCAGGCCGCTTTTCAGTTGCCCAGTCACGTTGGAGACGATATGCATGACATTGGAATAACGCTCAATGACCATCTTCTCGGTCAGCTTCACCGAGCCGACTTCCGACACACGACCAGTATCGTTACGCCCCAGGTCGATCAGCATCAGGTGCTCGGCGATCTCCTTGTGGTCTGACAGCAGGTCCAGTTCAAGCGCCACGTCTTCTTCTTCGTTGGCGCCGCGTGGGCGCGTGCCAGCAATCGGACGAACCGTTATCAGATTGTCTTCAACCCGCACCAGCACTTCCGGCGAACTGCCCACAACATGGAAGTCACCGAAATTGAAGAAGTACATATAAGGCGTCGGGTTGAAGCAACGCAGTGCGCGATACAAATCGATGGGAGCGGCTTTGAAGTCAATGGACATACGTTGCGACGGAACCACCTGCATCACGTCACCGGCAAGGATGTATTCCTTGATGGTATCCACCGCCCGCTCATAATCCGCTTGAGTGAAACTGGAGCGGAAGATCGGGTCTGGCGCTTGCGGACGTGTAAGGTCTAGCCCGCGACGTGGTGTGATCGGCTGACGAAGTTTTTCCATCAGCTCTTCAAGGCGCGCCTGACCGTTTTCGTAAGCGTTGGCCTCAGCCGGATCGACCAACACGATCGCGTGCATCTTGCCCGCCAGGTTGTCGAACACCACCACGGCGTCAGATACCATCAGCAAGATATCCGGAACCCCCAGTGGGTCCGGGTTAGGGCATTTGCCCAGGCGTTTCTCAACATAGCGCACGCAGTCGTAGCCGAAATAACCCACTAACCCGCCGTTGAAACGCGGCAGTCCGGGGATAGTCGGTACGTTGTAGCGCGCCTTGAATACCTCAACAAAGGCCAGCGGGTCTTCGCTTTCCAAATGTTCGATTTCAACACCGTCCAGGGTCACGCTGATCTGTTCTTCGTGAACCCGCATGACCGTACGGCATGGCAAGCCAATGATGGAATAACGCCCCCACTTCTCGCCGCCCTGCACCGATTCCAGTAAATAGGAGTTCGGCTGGTCGGCCAGTTTCAGGTAAATCGACAGCGGAGTGTCGAAGTCGGCAAGGGTTTCGTAGGCAAGCGGGATACGGTTGTAACCGGCAGCGGCCAAACGCAGGAATTCTTCGCGGATCATGATCAGCCTCGTGGCTTGAGGTAAACGGTCAGGTGTGCAAACGCGCCGGGAAACCGGCCAAAATCAAGTCAGGCGCGCCAACGCCAACGGGCCAGGGCCTTGATGACTTTCATCCAGAGTCTGCAGATAACCACCACGATGGAATCTCTTTTAGGGGGGCAATTGAGGTCAGCCAACGTTAGCTCAGCCGCCGGATCTAAGCAACCGGGGAGCAGCTTGCGCAGGTCGTCAATGACCAACGCTGGCAATTCTTCTTCAATAGGCCGGCCGTGGTTGTAACCATAACTTAGCGCCACACAAGTAACGCCAGCCGCTTTCGCCGCCAGCACATCGTTACGCGAGTCGCCAATGAACAGCGATTGGGAAGCCGGAACACCGGCCATCTTCATCACGAAAAACAACGCCGCGGGATCAGGTTTCTGCTGCGGCATGGTGTCGCCGCCAATGATCCAGCGGAAAAATCTTCCCAATTTCAGCTCGTCCAACAGGGGCGCGACGAAGCGCTCCGGTTTGTTGGTGATCAGGGCCATTTCAATGCCCTGCTTCTGCATCCACTTCAACGTCTCGCGTACACCGGGGTAAACCTGTGTCAGCGAATGGCTGCCAGCGTAGACCTCCATGAAAATCGCCAACGCCGCCTCGGTGTCGGCTTCACTGACGGCCGAATGGTCAAAATCATTGGCCAGCGCCCGGCGTACCAATACCCGCGCGCCGTTACCGATCCAGATGCGCACCGATTCGATACCGACCGGGGAATGCCCCAACGTGAGCAGCATGCTATCAACGGCGGCGGCCAAGTCTGGTACTGAATCGACCAGCGTCCCATCCAGGTCGAACATCACCAACTTAGGCAAACAGCCGGGAAACAGCTGCTCGAAGCCACTCATGGGCGAGCCAACGCCAATTCTGCACGCATTTTCTGAATGACTTCCTTGTAATCCGGGGCATTGAAAATCGCTGAACCGGCTACGAAAGTGTCAGCACCGGCAACGGCGATTTCCCGAATGTTATTCACGTTCACACCACCGTCGATTTCCAGGCGAATGTCATACCCCGACGCCTCAATCAACGCCCGCGCTTCGCGCAGTTTGTTTAGGGTGCCGGGAATGAACTTCTGCCCGCCAAACCCTGGGTTGACGCTCATGAGCAAGATCATGTCGACCTTGTCCATCACGTACTCAAGCAGGTTAAGCGGCGTGGCCGGATTGAACACCAAGCCCGCCTTGCAGCCGCCTTCACGGATCAACTGCAATGAGCGGTCGATGTGCAGCGTGGCTTCGGGGTGAAAGGTGATGTAGGTGGCGCCGGCTTCAATGAAGTCGCCAATAATGCGATCAACCGGGCTAACCATCAGATGCACATCGATAGGCGCGGTGATGCCGTACTTGCGCAACGCGGTGCATACCATCGGCCCGATGGTCAGGTTCGGCACGTAGTGATTGTCCATCACATCAAAGTGCACGGTGTCGGCGCCAGCGGCTAAAACAGTGTCCACTTCCTGGCCCAGGCGGGCGAAGTCGGCGGAGAGAATCGAAGGAGCAATAACGAAGGGCTGCATGACGCACCTTTTGAGCATAATCACGGTGGCGCGCATTGTACCTCATGAGTGATCGCCGGCACCTGAAGCAGTGCAAGAGCCGATGAATGCACTATCGACACGCGCTTATCTGTTGGGAGTCGCTCCACAGGAGCAAGCGAATGGTACGGAGGATAGAAACCGCTTTCTTGGCCTTTTCGCTGTAGCCGTATCCTTTAAGCAATTACCCACGGGTAAGCGGGAATTGCCCTACGCGACTGGTCGGTTGCGGACTATATATATCTATTTTTTGCTACTGGACACTCGTCGGGCCTCTCCCCCATGAAGACCGGCCCATGTCCAATATTCCAAAAACCAGCGTCAGTGAACTCTTCCAATTCCCGATTCGCAAGGCAGACGGCAAACCCTTTGCTGACGCCGAGCAACTGCACCAACTGCTGGAAAAAGAAACGTCAGGTTTCTACTTATTGAGCAAAAGCGGCTTCTGGCACGGCGGTATTCATATCAGCAATGAAAGCGCCCCGCACTGCGTCCACAACGAGCCGGTGCGCTGCATCGCCGACGGTGAAGTGGTCGCTTACCGCTTGAATGCCGACTACCTCGATTCCCAGTTCGAACAGGACGCAAGTTGCCTGCAACTGAAATACTCCACCTCGTTTTGCCTGGTCCGGCATACCTATCAGTCACCGCCCAATCCCGAAGAAGGGCCCGACCACGGCAAGCAAAACAGCCTGACCTTTTACAGCTTGTACATGCACCTGCTGCCCTTCGAACGCTACCCGAATGATGACCCGACCTACGCCAACCGCGTGCAAGTCGGTTTCGGCGACCGCGCAGCCCGCAATGTGCCCTTGGGTGAACCCGGCAGTAAAAAGATCGGTGTAATCCTCGCCGGCAGCGTGTTCGACATTCTTGAAGAGCGAGAAGGCGCCGAAGGCTATCGCTTTGCCAAAGGCCGCCTTGTCTGGGCACCACCGGAAGGCCCGTTCAATCCCGGTGCAGAACTCTGGTTCGCCAGCCACCAACACGGGCAACCCATCAGCCCAGATAACTGTCGGTTGCTGTTGGCCAAGGTGCTGCCACCTGCGCGAGCCCGACCTGCGTATTGGCAAGGCATGGTTGAAGCCCGCGTGCGGCAGTTCCACGGGTTGGACATGCATCGCGCGCCTGAGAATAACGAACCGGGCGCCAGCTACGGCGTGCGGGAACAATTACCCTCGGGCTATACCTTTCGTTTTGATAACGCACACACCGTGTTGGTCAACGCACCGGATGGCACCCGACGGCCCATGGCGCGCTGCACCATTGCCCCGACCACCATCAGAGGCGAGCCTCTCATTCAAGCGTTTTGGGCCTACGTGGATGACATTGAACTGGAGTTTCCGCGCACTGAGCCGGTGGGTCTGGACAGCGTTATCGTTCCCGAAAAACCGATCCCGATCAAAGCTGGCGCCCCGGTGGGCTACCTTGGGTTGTACGAAACACCCGCCGAAACCGGCAAGACATCCAAACACCAAGTGCATTTGGAAGTCTTCACCTGCGACCCGAACCTCGACGCTTTTCTCAGCAACGAAGCCGGTCTCAAACACGGCAAGCAATACCTCCACGTACCCAAACTGCAACCGGACATCGTGGCCCAAGACACCGAAAGCGAGCTCCGGAGATTTCTGTTTCAAGACCATGTGTTTGACCTGAACAAGTTGCCGGTCGTAAAAGACAAAGACGGCGCCCTGGCCTACAAGATTAACGTCCAGGAAAAGGTCCCTACCCCCAAAGCGCCGATCCGTAATTTTGAAGCATTGATCAGTAAACAAGGAGTACAGGACGGCACAACCAAGGCCCAGATCGTCAGTCAACACGACTTCAAGGCGCTTGGCTTCAAGATCGTTGAGCAAGGTGCCAATAGCTGCAGCCCTTTGATTTCGGGGAAGGTGTGTAATTTCTATAAACACCTGCACGCTTTGGCCGACGTCAATCACGACGGAAACGTCAGCGCTGAAGAACTGCGGGTAACACTGAGAAACCCCGCGTTCAGAAATCGCTGGTCAAAACTCATCACCCACCACCACACCGAATGGCAAACCACCGCCGACGCTGCCAACTGGCAAGCGTTTCGGGACCGTCTGAGTCACGACCCTGAGTGGCTAAGGCATGAGAGTGAGCGGATTAATAATTTGGTGTTTTGGGATGAAGTGGCGGAGAAGGTTGGGCTGCCGGAGGATGGGCGGGTTTCTTATTTTCATCCGGTGGAGTTTGTTGGGTGCCTGCAAAATAGAAAATTGCATCCGGTAATTTCAATAAATAATCGAAATATAGAAATTTCGTTTCTTGATTTTTATGACAACTCAGTAATAGATGAGGAAGATTATATTAATGCTGCAACAAGACTTCGCTGTGAAGTTGAAGCAATAAAAGCTGTAGCCATTACAGAAACAGGCAGCTCAGGTAGCTATTTTATTAATGGGCGTGACGATAAAGTTCCAACAATACTGTTCGAAAGGCACTATTTCCATAGGCTCACCGGAGGCCGATTTGGTGAGACGCATCCTGAAATCTCCCAAAAAACAGGGGGAGGATACGGCCGTTTTTCCGCTCAATACGAAAAGTTGCTAAGCGCTTACTCCTTGGATCCGAACGCTGCCCTTAAATCGGCATCTTGGGGGAGGTTTCAGATTATGGGAGATAACCATTTGCGCGCCGGATACTGTACCGTCGAGGCATTCGTAAATGATATGGGATTGTCCGAGAGGAAGCACTTGGAAGCTTTTGTTAACTTTATCTTATCTGACCCTGTACTTTCGGCTGCCATTATTGAAAAGGACTGGTTGAAGTTTGCTAGAAAATATAATGGCGCCAATCAGGTCGGTTATGATGGCAGGATATCGGAAAACTACGAGTTAATTAAAAATGCAAAGTAAATATCATTTGAGCATGTTGACTGCGGGGCTAATATTCTGCTCAGGCACAAACGGATTGGAACAAAAGATATGTACCGGGCAAAGTGTTTCTGTATTCCAGTGTGAGATCAGCAATGGAAAGAATTTAGCGTTGTGTGGTGTATACGATCAATTAGCTGGGCTTCAAGGTCTTCAATATGTATTTGGTAAAGCGAATGATGTGGAGTTGATTTATCCTGTTGGAAAGGTTACGACAGGAGATTTCAAATTTAATTATTATTTTAGATCTGGAGTTGAATACTTAAAGGTTAGCTTCCGTAATGGATCAGTCAAATATAGTATTTTTAGCAATTCGGACCAGAATCAACCTCAGGGCAATATTTCCGGAATCGAAGTGTTTGACGATCAAAAGCATTCCTCTGAGGTTCAAATTTTATGCAGTAAAATATATGCAAATAAATTGCGAAATCTTTCGAGATTGAAGTGCGATGAAGACGATGCTCTAGGCTGCAATAACTAACCCTGCTACCGAAGGCTAAATCGCCGAATGGTAACCATCGAGCAGGTGGATCGGAGACTACCCACGCCCAACAGCAACATTTATTTGATATTACATATCCAGATTACGTAATCGCGCTATCAACAATTACAACAGATGGACAGCTGGCGAGGAGGCACGCTGTGAATGGGATAAGCTCCTGCCTGCCATCAAAGATATCTTAGTCGACTTCGTGTACCAAGGTTTCACAATAGTATCGAAGATTTGATAACTTATATCGAAAACACCCCTATACTAAAGCAATATAAGCCCGGGCGACAACGGGCTAATTACCTTCGGAAAAATCGAGGAGCCAACTTATAATGCGTATCAAATCATATTTGATCGCTGGCGCTTTTTTTTTGCAGTGGCGTATCCCGCATTCGGTTCAGACTTTGAAAGCGAGGCCTGCAAGAATGTAATCAATAGTTTGGCAGTTTTGACCTGCGCAGTGGCGAAAAAGACGAGGCCAATAGCAGGCTCAAAGAAAGCTATCAAGAGCTTACAGTCAGAGTTAAATCACAATATAAAAATCATCCGAAATCAAGATTATTTATCAATGATAAAAAATCTCAACTGGCATGGATACCTCTAAAAGACAAAATTGTGCGCTTGGGGGGGGTGAGATAGAGACAGATAGCTAGGCATACAACTGCACCTCAAGAATGAGTGACGAGCGACGATATTACTTGAATGCAATTTCTCCCATGCTGCCGTAGCATCTATCACCGACCTTGTTAACCGGTTATACGGACGCACCCCCAACACGTTGGCTCCTACAGGGTGAACTGCGCCCCAAATGTTGGACACCCATCCAACTACCGGGGTGTTTTTCATGGGTAAATATTCAACGCAGTTCA
>NZ_JASJVL010000031.1:0-33346 GCF_035019745.1 Pseudomonas sp. 10S5 | reverse complement strand
TTGGTGGAGCTAAACGGGATCGAACCGTTGACCTCTTGCATGCCATGCAAGCGCTCTCCCAGCTGAGCTATAGCCCCACGTTGTGGACGGGGCGCATGTTAAGCGCGAGCAACCACCCTGTCAAATTTATTTTCAACAATTTCTAATGGTTTTCGTCGGCATAACAATCACTTACCACTTTGCCCCCAGGAATCACAAGGGACGCTCGCCACAGTGCGCCATCCTCAAGTCAGCCACAATGATCCGCGGTCCCCCGTCGGCGCCAAAGGAGTCGCTAAGCAATGACTGCCAGTAGTTTTTCCCACTCTTTATTTTCTTTCTTCGAAACTCCGCCGAGCAAATCAATGGCCTGTCTGAGTCGAAAGCGCGTCAGATCCGGACCCAGTATTTCCATAGCATCGGTCACTGAAACCGAGTTTGCCTGCCCCGTAATCGACGCAAACATCAGCGGCATGGCATCGCGCAATTTCAGCTCTAGATGTTCGACCACTGATTGAATGCTCGCGGTGATCGCGTCTTTGTTCCACTGGCGCAAGATTTCCAGTTTCCACAGGATCAATTGCATTAACTGGCGCACTTGATCGGGCGACAATTTTTTGTGTTCAAACAGCTTGGCGTCCGGTTCTACACCACCCGCGAAGAAGAAACTGGCTAACGGCGCAACCTGGCTGAAGGTTTCAACGCGCCCTTGAACGTGGGGCGCGATTTTCATCATGTACTCGGGGTTAAGCGCCCACGCCTGCAAGCGACTGGCGAATTCTGCCACTGGCAACTCGCGTAGCCATTGGCCGTTAAGCCAAGACAGTTTCTCAATGTCGAAAATCGGCCCGCCCAGCGACACACGCGAAAGGTCGAAGTTATCGACCATTTCCTGCAGTGAGAACTTCTCGCGTTCGTCCGGCATCGACCAGCCCATACGGCCCAGGTAGTTGAGCATCGCTTCGGGCATGAACCCCATGCGCTCGTAGAACGTCACCGAGGTCGGGTTCTTGCGCTTGGACAATTTGCTCTTGTCTGGGTTACGCAGCAGCGGCATGTAGCACAGTTGCGGTTGTTCCCAGCCGAAGTATTCATAAAGCAGAATCAATTTCGGTGCAGATGGCAGCCATTCTTCGCCGCGCAGCACGTGGGTAATACCCATCAAGTGATCATCGACCACGTTGGCCAGGAAGTACGTCGGCAGGCCGTCAGTCTTCATCAGCACTTGCATGTCCATGCGATCCCACGGAATCTCAACATCGCCGCGCAACATATCTGGCACCACGCAGATGCCTTCGCTCGGCACTTTCATGCGAATGACGTGGGGTTCGCCAGCCTCCAGACGACGCTGCACTTCTTCTTTTGAAAGCAACAGTGCGCGACCGTCGTAACGCGGGGTTTCGCCTTTGGCCATTTGCTCGGCGCGCATCTGATCCAGCTCTTCAGCGGTGCAGAAACACGGGAACGCGTAACCCAGCTCTACCAGCTGTTTGGCGTACTGCTGATAGATCTCGCCGCGCTCACTCTGCCGATACGGGCCATGCGGACCGCCCACGTCCGGGCCTTCGCTCCACTCGATGCCCAACCAGCGCAGCGCATCGAAAATCTGCTGTTCCGACTCACGGGTCGAACGCAGTTGATCGGTGTCTTCAATACGCAGGATGAACTCGCCGCCATGTTGCTTGGCAAAGCAATAGTTGAACAATGCAATGTAGGCAGTGCCAACGTGGGGGTCGCCGGTGGGCGATGGCGCGATTCGGGTGCGGACGGTGGTCATTGAAAATCTCGAATAGGTCGAACAAGCGGCGAATGTTAACAGGCGTACACCCATGGCTCCAGCGCAGGGCATAACGGACTAAATGAATACCTGAACATCAACGTGAGCCATTATTTGAGCGCATGGCTGTAAGCCCGAAATAAACACTGATAAATTCGCTTACATTTCAAATAATTCAGACGCCCATGCCCACCCAACTTAAACGCCGCCTACTCGTGTTTTTCACGATTGTCCTGCTAATTGCCCTCGGGTTCTTTGCCCAGTGGTACTTCAAAGGCCGCTTCTATGAAACCACTGATAACGCCTATGTTCAGGGTGAAATAACCCGTATCTCCAGCCAACTGGGCGCCAGGGTTGAAGAGGTCTTGGTTCAAGACAACCAACACGTCGAGAAAGGGCAGTTATTGATCCGATTGGATGCCGCCGACTTCCACATGGCGGTAGACCGCGCGCAAGCCATGCTCGCCACTCACCAAGCCGAGCGTATTCAAGCGCAGAGCAAACTCACCCAACAAGGTAGCCTGATCGCGTCGGCTGAAGCTCAAGTTGCCGCCAGCCAAGCGACCTTTGGCCGCACGCAAATTGATTTGAACCGAGCCGAAACCCTGCGCAAGCCCGGTTATATTTCGGAAGAGCGGGTGACTACGCTTTCCGCCGACAGCCATATCGCTCGCTCCCAAGTCACTAAAGCCCAGGCCGACGTGCAAGGCCAGCGTCAGCAAGTGGTCGCTTTGGGAGCGGAAACCAAACGCTTGGACGCGCAAATTTCCAACGCCAAAACCGACTTGGCCCAGGCCGAGCTCAACCTGCAACGCAGTGAAATACACGCGCCCCTCAGCGGCATGATCGGTCAACGTGGCGCGCGCAATGGACAATACGTGCAGGTCGGCGCTTATTTGTTGTCGATCGTCCCGGACACCGACATTTGGGTGCAGGCCAACTTCAAGGAAACCCAGATCGGGCACATGCAGCCCGGTCAACCCGCCGAACTGAAGTTTGACGCGTATCCGGACACGCCTATCCAAGGCAAAGTCGAAAGCCTGTTCGCCGCCTCCGGCGCGCAATTCAGCCTGCTGCCGCCCGATAACGCCACCGGCAACTTCACCAAAGTCGTACAGCGCATTCCGGTGAAGCTGACCTTCGCCACCGACAATCCCCTGAATGGCAAAATCCGCCCCGGGATGTCGGTGACGGTTAAAGTCAAAGTTAAAACCGACGGCGCCGACAGTGGCCGGTGATCAACTGATCAGTCCCGTCGGCGAACCGAGCCGTCGAGACTGGATAGCGGTCATGAGTGTCATGCTCGGCGCTTTTATGGCGGTGCTGGACATCCAGATCACCAACTCTTCGCTCAAGGACATTCAAGGCGCACTATCGGCCACTCTGGAAGAAGGCTCGTGGATCTCCACTTCGTATCTGGTGGCAGAGATCATCATGATTCCACTCACCGCTTGGCTGGTGCAATTGCTCTCGGCACGACGCTTGGCGGTGTGGGTGTCGTGTGGTTTCTTGATCGCGTCGATGCTCTGCTCAATGGCTTGGAGCCTGAACAGCATGATCGTGTTCCGCGCACTTCAAGGTTTCACCGGCGGCGCGTTGATTCCGCTGGCGTTCACCATGACCCTGATCAAACTGCCTGTTCACCATCGTGCCAAAGGCATGGCGCTGTTTGCGATGACGGCAACTTTCGCCCCGTCAATCGGGCCGACGCTGGGCGGTTGGCTGACGGAAAACTACGGATGGGAATACATCTTCTACATCAACATTCCGCCCGGCCTGCTTATGATTGCCGGCCTGCTCTACGGTTTGGAAAAGAAAGCATCGCATTGGGAGCTGTTAAAGAGTACCGACTACTTAGGCATTGCCACGCTAGCCGTGGGGCTGGGGTGCTTGCAGGTGTTTCTTGAAGAAGGCCACCGCGAAGACTGGCTCGAATCGAACCTAATCGTGGGACTGGGCAGCATTGCGCTGATTAGCCTGCTTACCTTTATCATCGTGCAATTGTCCAAAGCGGCGCCGCTGATCAATTTGAGGATACTGGGCGAACGCAATTTTGGCCTGTCGAGCATCTCCAGCGTCGGCATGGGCGTGGGCTTGTACGGTTCGATTTATTTGCTGCCCCTGTATCTCGCGCAGATCCAGGGCTACAACTCCCAGCAGATCGGCGAAGTGATCATGTGGATGGGGATTCCGCAGCTATTTTTGATCCCGTTGGTGCCGCAACTAATGAAAGTCATGCCGCCCAAACTGCTCTGCGCGGCGG
This sequence comes from Pseudomonas sp. 10S5, assembly GCF_035019745.1. Taxonomy (NCBI): domain Bacteria; kingdom Pseudomonadati; phylum Pseudomonadota; class Gammaproteobacteria; order Pseudomonadales; family Pseudomonadaceae; genus Pseudomonas; species Pseudomonas sp. 10S5. The sequence goes on along the minus strand of NZ_JASJVL010000031.1, from coordinate 29,327 downwards.
GATTCGGGTTGTTCGGCTTCGCTAGCTTCGCTTCTGGGGTGCTGAACCTGGACTTCTCAGGTCCGCAATTCAATCAAGTGCAACTGATTCGTGCCTTGGGTCAACCAATGATCATGGTCACCATTTCGCTGATTGCCACCGTGTACATCCAACCGAAAGATGCGGGGTCCGCCTCCAGCCTGTTCAACATCCTACGCAACCTCGGTGGCGCGATCGGCATTGCCTTGCTTTCGACCCTGCTCGATTCCCGAACCAAGGTATATTTTGATTATTTGCGCGAAGCCATTGTGCCGAGCAACCCCCAAGTTGCCGAGCGCATTGCGTTGTTGACCGACAAGCTGGGCAACGAAACTGCTGCGTTGGGCAAACTTAGTGAAATCGCTCACCAGCAGGCGACGATCATGGCTTATAACGACGCGTTTCATTTTGTCGGCATCGCGTTGGCCGTCAGTATGGTTGCGGTATTGTTGACTAAGGCGTTGCCGGTCGGGGTCAAAGGCGGCGCGGCGCATTGACAGAGCCAAAGGCAAAAAAATCAGTTTGCCTTGATCCATATCAAGTGGCGTTCAGAACATTGACGGCACAATAATGGCACCTTGCCTTTATCTGTTTCGCTACTCAAAAGAAGACCTCTCATGGGCGCCTGGCTTAGCAATATTTCCCTGAAATACAAATTCTGGGCCGTCAACGCGGTCGCCTTTTTCACCACCTTGACGCTTGTACTGTACGCCTTGCAGCTTGAGCAACACGCCCGAGTCAATGCGGCGCAGGACTCAGCGCAAGCACAAGCGCGCTTGCTCGGCAGTTGGCCGGGCACTCAGCCCCTGCCCGCCCTGAGCAACCTGTTGAGTTATGCCCAAGGTCAAGCACCCAGCCTCAATGGACAGTCGCTTACTGAATTGGCTAACGCCAGCGGTTGGGTGGGATTGAGCGCACAGGAGCAAGGCGACGAGACCCTCATCGGTGCCGAGGTGATCGCCCGACCTGATGGGCGACGCGTTGCTGTACTGGCCTTCGCCCCAAGCCTTATACAGGTTCTGGCCGAACGCCTAGCGCAATACGCCGTCGCCGTATGCATCCTGACCATTGTGATGTTGGCCGCGTCACAATTGTTGATCCGCTTTTTGCTGAGCCAACTCGACACGCTTAAGGACGTCATGCTTCACGTCGAAAAAACCGGCGACTTATCTGCTCGTGTGCCACTGGTGGGCGACGATGAAGTCGGGCAAATGGCCAAGGCGTTCAATGCCATGCAGGCCGGTTATCAGAGGGTGGTCAACATCGTTGCCAAAACCGCTGCCCGCCTCGATGAAGGCGCGGTCAAGCTGGCGCAGGGCATGAGTGAAGTGCGCCACGGCATGCTAGGCCAACAAAGTGAAACGGACCAAGTCGCCACCGCTATCAACGAAATGACTTCTACCGTCTACCACATCGCCCAGCACGCCGGGGCAACCCGCGATCAATCCCAAACGGCCGATTCCTTGGCGGGCTCTGGAAAGGAGGTGGTTCAGCGGGTGCAGGTTTCAATTGCAGGGCTCTCTAGCGGCGTCCAACAAACGGCTGAAATGATCCGGCAATTGGCCGAAGACAGTCAAAAGATCAATGGGGTGGTTAACGTCATCCACAGCATCGCCGAGCAGACTAATCTGCTGGCGCTCAACGCAGCCATTGAAGCGGCACGTGCCGGTGAAATGGGTCGCGGGTTCGCCGTGGTAGCTGACGAAGTGCGCAACTTGGCAAAACGCGTGCAAAGCTCCACCGACGAAATCACTAAAATGGTCGCGGCATTACAAGCCGGAACTCGAGACGCAGTGGATTTCATGCAGGAAAGCTCGTTCAAGGCCGATGATTGCGTGCAGCACGCCAAAGAAGCCGGCGAAGCGCTGGCAGCGATTACTGATGCAGTGGCCCAAATGCGCGAAAGCAATACCCTGATCGCCGAAGCCGCCCAAGAACAAAGCCAAGTCGCGGAAGAAATGAACCGCGCCGTGGTCAGTATCCGGGACGTCACCGAACAGACCGTGCAGCAAACCGTAGAATCAGCGACCACCAGCGGTGAACTGGCGACCTTGGCCGGTGAACTAAGTCGTGCCATTGGTCAGCTTAAGTTGTGATCACTGGCGGTTTATCTGCATGGCCTTCTTCGCAAGTGAATTCGTTCCCACGCAGGGCTGAGCATCACTCGTGCTGATGTATCCGCCAGCGCTATCAACTCGATAGCCAACATCGATTCGCCGCCCCTTCACGCCCGGGCCTATTGTTAAAGCATTGAAGTAATGCTTTAAGAGGCCCGCACCATGAACAGATTGCTAAAGACTTTTGGACACTGCAGCGCTTACGCCGACAACGCGTCATCGGCCCTTGCCTTAATCCTCTCAATTGTTGCCGGGTTGCTGCTGGTGGATGGAATGCTTGAGTCGAGCTTTCCATCAATCGCCATTGGTGTCATTGCATTTGTCGCAGCGAAGACGTTCAGCCAAACACCGTTACCGTCTGACGACTGATCGCCACCAATTCACCGCTTGGGGTCCAGAGCGCGGCGGCGGTGTGACCGTAACCGTCGCGGGCATGTTCGATCACTGCGCGGTACATGCACCAGTCATGGGTATTCAACTCCGGCAACGGTTGCACGAACTCAATGGTCCAGGTCAGCGAGCTTCCAGGCGCTGGCTTGCTCAAATGTGGCAGCAGCGCTGGAGGCCACGTATCGACCAACGCCAGCACGTGGGCTTCGGTCAGGCGCTCATTTTTGACGTCTCCACGCAAACGCACGTAGCCGCCGATTTCCCTTGAAGGCGTATTGCTGAACGGCAATCCCCCCAAACCCCAACGCATGCTCATGAAGCGCAGGTATTCAGGGGTGATGCCGGGGATAAACGGTAACTCCTGACATTCATCCACTGGCTTCAGCGTCGGCGCCGGATCGGCCTGAACCGAAATCGCCGATACCCTGGGCGCGCCGAAGCTGCCCTGAATAATGGTCATGACCTGACCGCCCTGCATCGCCCGGCCCAGCACCTGACTGACGGCTTTTCCCTCGCGTAATACCTCCACCTCGAAACTGATAGGGACACCCGGCGCGGCGGGACCGACAAAGGTCAGGGCCAGCGAGCGAACCGGCCGGTCTGCTGGCACCTTGGCGCGCATGGCTTCAAACTGCAACGCAGCCATGAGGCCACCGAAACAGGCTCGGCCTTGGGCCCACTCAGCGGGGATAACGACACAAAGAGGGTTGTCACGTACAGCGTTAACCAGGTCGGAAAAACTCATGCAAACCTCATGTTTGGTAAATCGGCGATAAAGCATTGCCGGAATCTTAACCAGCACGAGGTCGATGCACAGAGTTCATTTACGCCAAACTGACGTCTGAACAAGGTTTATTTTTTGAAACACGTCTTATTCAAACGTTCCAATGCCCGGTCCGCATTCATTTCAGCAGTCTTGATGTCTTTTTCCCAGCCGGGCACGCAGCGCAGCAGATCCGTGTGCTCTTTAGCTTGAGTGAGCCATTGCAAATGATCATGCCAGTCGCCTAGCGCCGTTTGCGCATCTTTAAGCCGCTTTTGCGCAGCTTGGCTGGTTTTTTCCAGCTCCGGATAAGCCTCGGCGGCGTAACGTACGCGCTTAATCAACAGGCGCAAACGATGACGATCGTGGGCGGGATCTTCCATCGTTATGTGAAGTTTCTTCCACTGCTTGCTCAGGCGCGTTTCAATGCGTTTTTTCAAATTGTGCAACAGGCCTTGATGCTGCGAGGCCCGAAGGAAACGTGGAAAGGCATCCAGCACGCTGAACAGCTGTCTCAGCTGCGCTGAAGTTGCAACACCCCTATACGCCGCGCTTAAGGAGTGATTGCGCTGACGAGCCGCTTCGGCCATGCCCCTTTGTTGCAAGTAGGCGGCCAACACTTCGCGATCACGCAATGGGGTGGTCAGTTGACCCACTGCTTTGGCTGCCGTTTCCAGCTGCTCGACGCCGGGCAAGCCGTTTAGCGGTCGTAGCAAGCTGCGCAGTCGCCTGACGGTAATACGCAAGTCATGCAGTGCTTCGCTGTCCGTTTCAGCGGACAGCCGCGCCTGGCAGGCCATTAATTTCACATCCAAACTCAGCAGTTGCCCGACAAGACGATCAACCAATTCAGACATTTATTCCTCCTCGAATACCTTAATAGTCGAAAACCTCCACGGCAGACCTCGCCGAAGCCGTCTCAAATGGCGCCTTAACACTGCCAGCGAACGGCGTTGGTCAGCGTAGCGCAGTGCTTCAAATTCGGTAGCAAATGCCAGAATCAAATCAGCATGGGCCGGAAACCGAATCGCAGCTCGCTGTGAAAATGCCTGGGCGCCCTCGGCCTCACTACGCTGTAAGCCGTGACGCGATAGCAGCCGCTCAAACGACTTAAACACACGCAGCTGCGGGTCATTTTCTCGCTGCCACGGTTTGAACAACCACAGCGAGAACAGCCCAATGAGCAACGCCCCTACGCCAAAAAACACAGCCCCCTCAAACCCGGCAAACCAGCGGCTGAACACCTGCACCTGTTGCTGCCCTTGGTAACCGAGAACCCACCGCTGCCAACCATAGTTGAGGTTATCCCAGCTCATGCGAAATGAATTGAGCCAGGGCAAGTTTTGGTATCGCAGGGCAAATAATGGCGAGTCGGCAAGAAACGCTTCGTCTGGCGACAACGCTTGCTCCAAGCCCTGTTCAATGCGCTGCGGAGCCACGGCGGCAGTGGGATCGACGCTTTGCCAGCCGATCGTAGGCCGCCAGTATTCAACCCAAGCGTGAGCATCGAATTGACGCACGCTAAGGTAGTGCCCTTTCGGATTCAGTTCACCGCCTTGGTACCCCACCACGACCCTGGCCGGGATCCCGGCCGCACGCAAGACGAAGGTCATGGCGCCAGCATAGTGGGCGCAGAAACCGCTGCGGCTATTGAAGAGAAAGTCGTCAATGGATTCAGGGCCTAACACGGGGGGCTTGAGTGTGTAGCGATAGGGTTCGTCGCTGAAGTGCGCCAACATGGCCCCGACCAGCGCATCAACCTGTGGGTAATGCCTATTAAGGTCGGCCGCCCACCCACGCGCCTTGGGGTTGCCATGGACCGGCAGTTGCAAGTTTTGCCGTTGCGTCGCTTCGCTTAGCTGCGGTTCGCGCACGGCGTCGGGCCAAGAGTGAACGCTGTATAAAAGGGTTTGCTCAACCGGATGGTGACGCTGAAGACGAAAGTCATTCATCTGCCGCACATCAGCTAAAGCGGTTTCAGCTATATCCAGCGCCGGGAGCCAAGGTCGACCGCTGGGCTCCATGATGATGCTATAACGCTGCTCATTACCCCGTTTTTGCCAGTCGGGTCGTTCAATACGCATCGCTTTGCCAGATTGAGACCAACGCCGACCGTCGAACTGTTCAAGGGTTAATGCGCGCCAATACAGCGTGTTGTGCGCAGGTATCTGCCCGTCGAAACTGGCGCGAAACACCAATGCAGGTGAACGGCTCAATTCAGCAATATCACCCGGTGCCATGTTGTCGGACAGTCCGGTGACACCTCTATTGCTGGGCTGCGGCAGCGACCACAACGGCTCCAATCGAGGAAAAAACACGAACAACAACAGCATCAGGGGCACAGCCTGCAGCAGCAGTTTCGCGGCTAATTTCAATGCAACAGACAGTTTAGGTGTTGAGGCCGTCTGCTGTATGCCTACCAATCCCGCCAGCAGCATGCTCACGGGCAATAAAGAGTAAAACCCCCACAGCAAGCCGTCCTCAAAGAGGTAACCCACTGCGACACAGAAAAATCCAAGAAAGATCAATACCAGTGCGTCGCGGCGGTTGCGCATTTCCAGGGTTTTCAAGATGAAAGCCCCCAGCAGCAGGGACGCACCGGCATCAAGCCCTACCAAGCTGCCTCGGGACAGAAACACCCCTGCGATAGTTACCAGGAAGAGCACCGTCTTGAGCAACGTGCCTGGAAATTCCGAGCGCATGCGCAGCACTTGGACCCGCCAAGCGGTGCAGCCCAGCCAGAGGCCGATCATCCAAAAAGGTAAATGTGCCAGAAAAGGCACCGTAACAAACGCTTGCGCCAGTAAAAGCCAAATCAGACCGGCGCGGGGAATCGGCAGGCTCAAGTTCATTGCTGCTCGCCGAATAGGGCCAGCGCTTGCAGGCAGGCCTCGCGGTGCTCATTGCCACTGCTCGATGCCCGTAGGTAACCGGGCAGGCGCAAGGCGAAGGGTTGCCGACGCTGAGACAGCTCAAGTACCCAATAGCACAACCGCGACAAACGCTCTTCGATGCCCCCACCCAACGCCATGAAATCCAAACACAAGTCGTGGCCGCTGACATCGGTAAAGTCTTTGATAAGCAGGCCCTGCCCACGGGAATAAGCCTTCCAGTGCAAGCGGCGCCGAGAATCACCCGACTGATAGGGTTTCAATCCTTGGTAATCATCCACGCCAGGACCTGGGGTCGCCGCCCCTTGATCTTCTGCATGGGGCTGCGTGCCCTGCAACAGCGGCATCGCGCCCACTATTGGTCGAGGGTAGATCAGCACCGATTGCTGCAAGTCCAGCCAACTCCAGGCTCGAAAGATACTCAAGGGAAAAACGCTCTCAACCCGCAGTCGTGGTGCCCGTAGCCAACCACGGGCCAGCGCAGGCAAGTCAATATTAACTTCTGTCAGCCCGGCGCTGGGCACGTCCAACTCCTGCAGGTGCTTCACGTCCCAGCCCAGCGCAATCGCTTGATGGGGCCGTTTAGCGCTCTCCAGCCGCAGGCGCAACAGCAGCGGCTCCCCGACGAAAACCGAGCGCACGGAACCCGCGCTGAGCACTAAACCACTGAGATTGCGAAAGGTGTGCAGGATCGTCAGGATCGCCACCGACATCAACAGGAAGGTCAAACCGTACGCCAGACTGTTTTGGTAGTTAATCGCGACCAACAACATGAGCACTAGCACCGACGCGAAGGTTGCACCGATGCGGGTGGGCATAATGAAAATTTGACGGTGATTCAATTCAACGCGGGACGCCGGCGGAATACGCCGCGCCAGCCAGCGCTGCCAGAACGGTTTGAGCGGGTCCATCACAACACGCTAACCTCGCGCAATAGCCATTGCACTAACACCCCGCTGCCATGTCCGACAGGATCAGACCGTTCGCGTAGTCGGTGGCTGACGACTGAAGGCAGGACCGCTTGCACGTCTTCCGGGATCACGTAATCGCGATCCGCCAAGAATGCCCAGGCCCGGGCAGCGGCAAGGATCGCCAGGCTCGCCCGCGGTGACAGTCCCCAGGCAAACTGCGACTGGCTACGCGTGGCATCTACCAGCCGCAAAACATAATCGACCAGTGCATCACTGGCACGTACGCGCTGGATCAAAGTTCGCAATGCCGCTAATTCTGCATGGTTGAGAACGGCTTGCACACGCGGCAGTAGATCTCTTCGGGGCTCGCCTTGCAACAGTGCCTTTTCCGCCGCTTTGGCTGGATAGCCTAGAGACAAACGCATTAGAAATCGGTCCAGCTGTGATTCGGGTAACGCAAACGTACCGCCTTGACTGAATGGGTTTTGCGTCGCAATCACAAAAAATGGATCAGGCAGTGCACGCGTGGCGCCCTCAATGGTGACTTGGCCCTCCTCCATGGCTTCAAGCAACGCACTTTGGCTTTTCGGCGTCGCCCGGTTTATCTCATCGGCAAGCACAAGCTCGGCAAAGATCGGCCCAGGGTGAAAGGTGAATTGCCCGGTGTCTCGATCAAACACCGATGTGCCCAAGATGTCACCGGGCAAAAGATCCGAGGTGAATTGAATCCTTTGAAAGCTGAGCCCCAAAACCTTAGCCAAGGTATGGCTGAGGGTGGTCTTGCCCATGCCGGGCAAGTCTTCGATCAGCAAATGCCCGCCCGCCAACAGGCACGTCAAGGCCAAACGCACTTGCACGTCTTTTCCCAACACCACGTCATTAATGGCGCGAAGGCATGCGTCGAGTTTACTGCTCATGAAAAGCCTCCCCAGACGACTGAATAACGGCAATAGAGGCCAGATAAGTAGCCACTGTAAGGTCAGTGCGGCGACTTTAACCAGCCCCATCAATACAAAAGCCACCGAGTGCTGACTGCGCTCGGTGGCTTGGGATGAAAGCGTGGAAATTACACGTGCATTAACGGCCTGCGCGGGATTCCTTAATGTAGAACCGAGCCTTTTCGGCCTTGCTCGAACACCCTTCATATGCTTCAAACTGCTGCTGGGTTTTAGCACCGGTCAACAATGACAGAGCTTTGGAGTAGCTGACTGTGCCCGTGAAGCCTTCGGCTTTTGCCAAGTCCAGCTCGCGCCAAGCGGCATCAAGTTCAGTAGCACAGGTGTCGCGGTACGCGGTTTTACCAGCGCAACCTGCAAGAACCAACGCAATCAATGGCAAACAGATCCAGGCTTTCATCGGTGTTCCCTCAAAAATAAAATGTGGTCATGCGGGGGCTTTGACGATATCAGCACTGAAAAGTGCCATGGGCCTAGCATCGTCAAGGGTAACTCAGTTCCTGCGGGGCTGCTTCACGCGTATGGTGGGGCACTGCGATCAGGGAAAGAACATGAAAAAACGAATAGCACTGGTACTAGGCTCAGGCGGTGCGCGGGGTTATGCGCACATCGGCGTTATTGAAGAGCTAGAGCGTCGCGGCTACGACATCGCCTGCATCGCGGGCTGCTCAATGGGCGCAGTGGTCGGCGGCGTTTACGCAGCGGGGAAACTCAGGGAATACCGCGAGTGGATTGAAAGCCTGGATTATCTCGACGTACTGCGGCTGGTCGATGTCAGCTTCCGTTTGGGTGCTATTCGTGGAGAAAAGGTTTTCGGCCAGATCCGCGAAATTGTTGGCGAAATCAACATTGAGGACCTGCGCATTCCTTACACTGCCGTAGCAACCGACTTGACCAATCAGCAGGAAATCTGGTTTCAAGAAGGCTGTTTGCACCAGGCCATGCGTGCTTCGGCGGCGATTCCAAGTTTGTTCACACCGGTGATGCAAGGCAGTCGAATGCTGGTCGATGGTGGTCTACTCAACCCGCTTCCCATTGTCCCGGTGGTGTCCAGCCATTGTGATTTGATCATTGCGGTCAACCTCAACTCGACCAATCAAAAGCACTATCAGCTACCGGTGATTGAACGTGCGCCTGCGGTGAAAAAACGCTTCGACAATTTGATCAATTCATTGGGTTCCCACCTGCCGTTCCGCCGCAAATTGGAGCCCACGAACGACATCGAGGTATTGCGTCTGGAGCAGGACAGCCTCAAGTCGAGCAGCGCAACGATTGCCAATCCGTGGTTGAACGAAGGTGCAGACCCCCAATCGCAACAACCGTCCGCTGCCCCCTCGAGTGAAGGCACACCGCGCTCAGCCAGCGGCTCGTTCATCATCGACAATGTCGGACCTGCGTCGTTGCTGGACTTGATCAACCAGAGCTTCGAGGTGATGCAAACCTCGCTGGCGCAGTACAAAATTGCCGGTTATCCCCCGGATATATTGATAAACGTGCCCAAGCGCGTGTGCCGGTTTTTCGAGTTTTACAAGGCGCCAGAATTGATCGCGCTGGGACGCGAGATTGCCAGGGACACATTGGACCGGTATGAGGCGGAGCATAATCACTGAGTTTTGTTGAGTGCGACATGAAGTCATTCGCCAATGAATTCGCTCTCACCGGATTAGGGCATACCCTGATTTTTCGATGACACGAAGCCCCCTGCTTGAGCAATTTATTCGTGAATCACGACGCGATATCCCAGCCACATCGCGTCGTTACCCCGATCAAACCACCAACAACCGGTCCCGCAACTTACCAATCTCATCGCGCATTTGCGCAGCGGCTTCGAATTCGAGGTCGCGGGCCAGTTGATACATTTTCTCTTCCAACTGACGAATTCGCTTGGTGATTTCGCCAGGTGTGCGCAGCTCAGCTTCGTACTTGGCGTTTTCCTCGGCGGCTTTGGCCATACCTTTGCGCTTTTTACTGCGCGAACCCGGCACGGTGGCGCCTTCCATGATGTCGGCCACATCCTTGATAACGCCTTTGGGAATGATGCCATGTTCGAGGTTGTAGGCGATCTGTTTGTCGCGACGGCGATCTGTTTCGCCAATCGCTCGCTCCATCGAACCGGTGATGCGGTCGGCATAGAGAATCGCTCGGCCATTGAGGTTACGCGCCGCGCGGCCAATGGTCTGGATCAGCGAGCGCTCTGAGCGCAGGAAGCCTTCTTTATCCGCATCGAGAATCGCCACCAGCGACACTTCCGGCATGTCCAAACCCTCGCGCAGCAGGTTGATCCCCACCAACACATCGAATATGCCCAAGCGCAGGTCACGAATAATCTCGACCCGCTCTACGGTGTCGATGTCCGAGTGCAGATAGCGCACGCGGCAGCCGTGGTCGGCGAGGTAGTCGGTGAGGTCTTCGGACATCCGTTTGGTCAAGGTTGTAACCAAAACCCTTTCGCCCAACGCAACGCGCTTGCCGATTTCCGAAAGCAGATCATCCACCTGGGTCAGTGCGGGACGAATTTCGATTTGCGGGTCAACCAAACCGGTAGGTCGCACCAATTGCTCAATCACCCGACCGGCATGTTCGGCTTCGTAATTGCCGGGGGTTGCGGAAACAAAAATGGTCTGCGGGCTAACACTCTCCCATTCGTCAAAGCGCATCGGACGATTATCCAGTGCCGATGGCAACCGAAAGCCATATTCAACCAGGGTTTCTTTACGTGATCGGTCGCCTTTATACATGGCGCCCACTTGCGGCACGCTGACGTGGGATTCGTCGATCACCAACAACGCATCGGCAGGCAAATAGTCGTAAAGCGTCGGTGGCGGCGCGCCGGAAGGACGCCCGGACAGATAACGCGAATAGTTTTCGATGCCGTTGCAGTAACCCAGTTCAAGAATCATTTCCAAATCAAAGCGGGTGCGCTGTTCAAGGCGCTGGGCTTCCACCAGTTTGTTATTACTGCGCAGGTACTCCAGGCGCTCCTGAAGCTCGACTTTGATGTGTTCCATGGCATCAACCAGGGTTTCGCGCGGCGTGACGTAGTGGCTTTTTGGGTAAAACGTGAAACGCGGCAGTTTGCGAATCACCTCGCCGGTCAACGGATCGAACGCTGACAAGCTTTCCACTTCATCGTCGAACAGCTCGATGCGAATTGCTTCGAGGTCGGACTCTGCCGGGTAGATATCAATCACGTCACCGCGCACGCGAAAGGTTGCCCTCGCAAAATCCATGTCGTTGCGGGTGTACTGCAAATCCGCCAGACGCCGAAGCAATGCGCGCTGGTCGAGTTTGTCGCCACGGTCAACGTGCAGCACCATTTTCAGGTAGGTCTCGGGGCTGCCGAGGCCGTAAATGCAAGACACCGTGGTGACAATAATTGCGTCTTTGCGCTCCAGCAACGCTTTGGTCGCCGACAGCCGCATTTGCTCGATGTGGTCGTTGATCGACGCATCTTTCTCGATGAACGTATCCGACGACGGCACGTAGGCTTCCGGCTGGTAGTAATCGTAGTAAGAAACGAAGTATTCCACGGCATTATTTGGGAAAAACGCTTTGAACTCGCCGTACAACTGGGCGGCCAAGGTTTTATTCGGCGCCAACACCAAGGTGGGGCGCTGCACTTGCGCAATCACGTTGGCAATGCTGAAGGTCTTGCCTGAGCCGGTGACGCCCAGCAGTGTCTGGTGCGCCAGCCCGGCTTCGATCCCTTCAACCATCAGGCGAATAGCTTGCGGCTGATCACCGGCCGGTTCGAAACGGGTTACGAGCTGAAACTCAGGCATAGGTGACCTCTGGGTACATTTCGGCACGGAACAGCCGGGTAACAACGAGAAACTGCGAGCGATGATGCCGCCGGGAATACGCGAAGACACTACAAATGGAGTCGGCAGCCTAATCTTTCAAGCGGCCGGTCTCACATGAGGTTAAACAAATGTCCTTGTCATTTTATCGACAAACTGAAAATAAACTAAAAAACCGCGAAAAACGCCTTGCCAGCTGTCGCCGCGCAGAACGATGGCCTCTATACTAGCTCCCCGTTTGTGCACCGCTCTAGTGCAATCGGCCGGAGCGTTGTACCCCTTCACTCCTCCATTCAGAGCCGTCGCAAAAATGAGCCTGTTCTCCGCTGTTGAAATGGCACCCCGTGATCCAATCCTGGGCCTCAACGAAGCATTCAATGCTGATACCCGCGCGCAGAAAGTGAACCTTGGCGTGGGCGTGTATTGCAACGAAGAGGGGCGAGTTCCACTTCTGCGTGCCGTTGCCGAAGCTGAAGCTATTCGCGTGGCTCAACACGCAGCGCGCGGATATTTGCCCATCGATGGCATCGCCGCTTACGACCTCGCGGTACAAAAACTGTTGTTCGGTGCTCAATCACCATTATTGGCTGCCGGTCGAGTGCTTACTGTTCAGGCCGTCGGCGGTACCGGGGCGTTGAAAATCGGTGCCGACTTTCTCAAGCAGCTCAAACCAGACGCCGTGGTAGCCATTAGCGACCCGAGCTGGGAAAACCACCGCGCACTGTTCGAAACCGCCGGTTTTCCAGTACAAAGCTATCGCTACTATGATGCGACCAGCCATGACATAGACCGTTCCGGGATGCTGGAAGATTTGCAGAACCTGCCGTCCGGTTCGATTGTGGTGTTGCACGCCTGCTGCCACAACCCGACCGGCGTCGATTTGGCTCCCGATGATTGGAAAAAAATCCTTGAAGTGCTTAAAGCCAAGGAACACGTACCGTTCCTGGACATGGCCTACCAAGGCTTCGGCGACGGTATCGATGAAGACGCGGCGGCGGTGCGCCTGTTCGCGGAATCGGGCCTGACGTTCTTTGCCTCCAGCTCATTCTCGAAATCATTCTCGCTGTATGGCGAACGCGTCGGTGCGCTGTCGATTGTGACCGACTCGAAAGACGAGACAGCCCGCGTGCTGTCACAGATCAAACGAGTGATCCGCACCAACTACTCCAACCCACCGACCCACGGCGCAGCGATCGTGGCGGCGGTGTTGAACAGCCCTGAGTTGCGTGCGGTGTGGGAAAGAGAATTGGGCGAAATGCGCTTGCGAATTCGCGGCATGCGCCAAGCGATGGTCGATGGTCTGGCGGCATTGACTGACCACGATTTCAGCTTCGTCGGTCGCCAACGCGGTATGTTCTCCTACTCGGGGCTGACCAGTGCCGAAGTCGGCCGCTTGCGGACCGAGTTCGGTATCTATGCGCTGGACACTGGACGGATCTGCGTGGCTGCGTTGAACCGCAACAACATCGATGCAGTTATTAAGGCGATTGTTCAGGTGATTTAAGCCGGTGGCGCGGTGTGTCTGAAACACCGCGCTGCTCAGACAGATCGGGTCGTCACCAAAATTGATTACCCTCTGCCGTTCAAACCTTCTTCCGATACGCCATCGAGTCATCTATGCGCTTAAGGATGTAATCCCCCGCCGCGACCGGTGGATACATACTGCTGGCGGCCTCCATTCCCAAATCACATGGATCGACCACGGCGCTGTAGGTCGGGTCGAAAAAAGTCGCGATGGAGTAACGCTCGTGACCGGATGTGTTGATCACCCGGTGGAGCGTCGAACTGAAGCGGTTGTTCGACCAACGCGCCAACAAATCACCGACATTGACCACCAGGCTGCCGGGAATCGGTGTGGCGTCGATCCAACTATTACTACTCAATTCACGCACCTGTAAACCGCCGCTGTTGTCCTGATACAGCAACGTGATGCAGCCGTAATCGGTGTGCGGGGCAACGCCGAATTGGTCGGTTTCGGCAACGGGCGGATGCGGTGGGTAATAAACCATTTGTGTGCGTTGCAGCGGCTTGCGGTATTTGCCACTGAAAAAATCGCTTTCAATGCCCAGCCCAGCCGCCACGGCTACCAACAGGTCAGCTCCGGCTTTGCCGATTTCCACGTAATACCCGCCCAGCGCTGCTTGCAGTTCGGGCATGAACGTCGGCCATTGATTGGGGCCGCGCAAGGCTTCACCGGCTAATACGCTCGGGTCATCTTCGGGCAACTCCAAACCGATGCTGAAAAACTCCTTGAGGTCTGGCTTGGTCGCTTCGTACATCAGCGCCCCGCCCAATGCATGCCAGCCACGGTGGCGTTTGTTGACCGCCACTTGGCGCTTGGTCTCGGCAGAGTAAGCGAAGAACTGCGCAGCCGCTGCCATAGCGCGATCGATCACTGCTTGCGGGACGCCGTGATTGACGATGTAAAAGAACCCGGTATCACAGCAAGCCTGGCGAATCGCGTCGCCGGCTCGTTGGATGCTGGCTTGATCGCCCTCGCGAACGCCGGACATGTCGATTAAAGGAAGATTAGTGCTGGAGGTCATACTTTCTCCTGTCAGATATCGCAGGCGTAATTGATAAAAGAAAGCGCGGCATCAGAAACAGCCGGTATATACAGGTACAAGCATTTACTGTGCCGCCTGTTGCTGACCCCGCCAAAAAACCCATGCCAAAAGCCAATCGTTCGCCGATCCCGCGGTGGGAACGCCTTTACCCCGTCTTAGTGTGACTTCTGTTTGCCCAGCGCTGTGCACAGCGACCTCAATAGGTGCAACTTTCAGTGACAATTGCGGAAAAACCTCAGCCGATACGTGCATTAAGCATTGGCTAAACAGCAATATGAGTGCGGTTCAAGGCAGCCTGCCGAGGCGTTGGCTTACATCTTGCTTTACCTGTATATACAGGCTTACGTAGCCGCTCCTCCTACACCGAACTTGCGCGGCTTGTTCGCCGCCGAAAAACTGTTCAGTGCGGCTGTGGTGGCAGGCAGTCTTAGCGTCGATGTCCTGAATGCGCTCGGACGTGCCGTTCGACCCTCGGATTCAAGCCGTGCGCAGTCAATCGGCGCAAATCGACAGGCTTTACTGGCGCAGGAATTGCGTCTCGCCTTGTCATTGCTGGGCAAAAGCCAAACGTGCGTCCACTTGACAGTCACGACCTACGCTTAACGCCTACTCTTCCCTTTTGCCGTGAGCTGAACCGATGAACGACCTGCAGCAAACCCTTGATCAATTGCGCGAGGCACTGGGCGAAGCGGCGGTGCTTACCGGTGCGGCCATCAATCAACGGCATTACAGCGACTGGACCGGACACGCCCCCGCTTGCCCCGCAGCCCTGTTGTTACCGACCAGTACGCAGCAGGTCGCCGATGCACTGCGCATTTGCAACGAGGCACACCAACCGGTGGTGCCTCAAGGTGGGATGACCGGTTTGGCCGGGGGCGCAGTGCCACGGGAAACGGACATCGCCCTGTCGCTGGAGCGCCTGCGTGGCATCGAGGAGATCGACTCGGCGGCGGCCACCGTCACTGTATGGGCCGGTACCAGGTTGCAGGAGATTCAGCAGGCAGCGCTTGACGCAGGATTTTTGTTTCCGCTGGATCTTGGCGCGCGCGGCTCATGCCAGATCGGCGGCAATATCGCGACCAACGCCGGGGGTAATGCGGTGATTCGCTACGGCATGACCCGGGAATTGGTGCTTGGGCTGGAGGTGGTGTTGGCCGACGGTCGGGTGCTCAACCTGCTGAACAAGATGATCAAGAACAACTGTGGTTATGACTTAAAACAGTGCTTTATCGGCAGCGAAGGCACGCTTGGGGTAATCACCCGCGCCGTCTTGAAGCTCGCGCCGTTTCCGGGTGAAACCACCACCTTGCTTTGCGCCCTGCCCGATTACGCCAGCGCGGTGAATTTGCTCCGTCGCTTGCAGCGCAGCGCCGGAACCCCGCAGGCCTATGAATTAATGTGGCAGGACTTCTATCGCCTCAGCGTGTCATGGCTGGAAAAGCCCGTGGCGCCAATTTCCCAGGAATATCCGCTGTACGTGTTGTTCGAATCCGGCGGGCCACTGGCGCTGTTGGAGCAAACACTGGAAGCCGCGTTTGAGGCCGGGGAGGTCATCGATGCCGTGTTAGCGAGCTCCCAGGCTCAAGCCCGGGCGTTGTGGAAGATCCGCGAAGCCACCGGCGAATTCCCACTGCGCATGACCCCGCTGAATTTCGACGTCAGTTTGCCCATTGGCCAGATTGGCGAATTTGCCCAAACCTGTCGTCAACGGCTGGCACAGCGCTGGCCCGGTAACCACAGCGTGTATTTCGGCCACATCGGTGACAGCAATCTGCACCTGACCGTGGACTGTAATTCGTTGCCACAACCGGCGCCCATTCTGGAGATTGAAGACCTGGTCTACACCGCTGTCGGTGAAATGGGCGGATCGGTGTCGGCTGAACATGGCATCGGCCTGCTCAAGCGCGAGTTTCTTCACCATTCGGTGAACGCCCAAGTGCGCCAGGCGATGCAGCAGCTCAAGGATTGCTACGACCCACGTGGGATTCTCAACCCGGGAAAAATACTCAGCTGAAGGTCATAGCTGGTTGTATATACGAGTATGGCACGCTAACTGCAGTCTCAATGCGCCACACCATGCTTACCGCTCAGTAAGAATCCGCGTACACCTAACAGCGTTCATCTGAAGGAGTTACCCAATGCAACTCGATTCTCTTTTCAGCAAGACATTTGGCCGCCTGTGCGCTGCCGTGGCCTTGGCCATCGTTCCCCTCGCCGCCCACGCCGACCAACTGGCTGACGTGAAAAAAGCCGGTGAATTGGTTGTCGGCACCGAACTGCAGTTCGCACCGTTTGACTTCACCGAGAACGGTAAGCAGAAAGGCATGAACTCTGAGCTGTTTGAGCAACTGGGCAAGGAGTTGGGGGTTAAGGTCAAGTTCCTCGACCTGCCATGGCCGAGCGTATTGCCTGGCCTGGAAGCCAAGAAATTCGACGTGGTTGCGGGCCCAATCATCGAGACCAAGGCGCGTAAAGAGCGTTATCACTTCGTGATGCCTATCGCCGAAGCGACCGTCGCGCTGATGATCGGCGCTAAAGACGAGACCATTAAAAAGCCTGAGGACATTGCTGGCAAAACCGTCGGTGCGGGCAAAGGATCGGCTCAGCTCGAAGAACTCAAAGCCTTCGCCGCGACCCTGCCGGAAAAAGTCACGATTCGTGAATACGTCGACAATAACCAGGCCTACGCCGACTTGGCCGCCAAACGTATCGTCGCCGTGGCCAACTCGTTGCCAAATGTATCCTACGTCGCGGCCGAGAAACCGAAACTCTACAAAGTGGTCATGCCTCCGTTTGGTAAGAAATCCTACTTCGCGTTCCTCGGTCGCAAAGATGCTGACGCTGACAGCCTGATCGCCGCACTCGACGCAGCCATGCTGAAAATGCATGACGATGGCCGCCTCGCTGCCCTGCAGAAAAAATGGCTAGGCGCTGAAATGGATGTGCCGAAAGCTGATTTCAACCCTTCCTGGTAATTCGGGCAGGGACGATGATGGATCGCTGACCCGGATGGGTCGGCGGTTAACGATGCTGGAGTGACACGATGTTCGATTGGCCGCTTCTGCTGCAAAACGCTCCACTGTTGCTGAGCAGCTTGCTGGTGACGCTCGAAGTCTCCACGGCAGCACTGGCCATCGGTTTTGTGATTGGCGTGATTGTCGGCAGCTTGCGACTCTCGCCCGTGCCCCTGCTAAGACGCTTGGGTGGCGCCTATATTTTCGTGTTCCGCGGCATTCCGCTGCTGGTGCAACTGCTGTTTATCTACTATTTCCTGCCACGTATCGGCCTGCCGAACATGTCGCCCACCGCAGCGGCAGTGATTGGCCTGTCCCTGGCGGCGGGGGCCTATATCGCGGAAATTATGCGCGGTGGTTTTCTCGCAATTCCGGCTGGGCAACTGGAAGCCGCAGGCCTGCTAGGCATGAGCTCGGCGCAAATGCTGGTGCGGATTCAAGTGCCCCAAGCGGTTCGCCTGACCCTGCCGGGCCTGGTGAATGAAATGATTCTGCTGGTCAAGGCGTCCTCGCTGGTGTCGGTGGTCGGTCTTGCTGACTTGACCCGCACCGCGCAGAACATTGCCGCCAGCGATTACATGTTTGTTCAGGATTACCTGATGCTTGCGGGCTTCTATTGCCTGATCAATATTCCGCTGGCGTTCTTTGGCGGCCTGCTAGAACGCCATCTGAAGGAGCGAACCGCATGATTTTCGATCCCCGGATTATTACTGACCACCTGAGTGAGATCGGCGACGGTTTTCTGGTCACCCTTGGTACGTGGTCAGCCGGTGTCGTGCTGGGTGTACTGCTGGGCATGCTGATCGCGATTGCTCAATTGTTTGGCAACAAGCTGATTCGTGCACCGTTGCGGGTGTTCATCGAAATGATTCGAAGTACACCGTTTCTGGTGCAGCTGTTTTTGGTGTACTACGGCGGACCGTCGTTCGGTCTCAACCTTGACCCGATCCCGGCCGGCATTCTTGGGCTGGGCATTTACGGCAGCGTGTATTTCGCCGAGATCTTCCGCAGCGGTTTTGAGTCAGTGGCGCACGGGCAACTGGAAGCTGCTGACTGCCTGGGCATCAGCAAGATGCAGTGCATCGTGCGCATTCAGATTCCGCAAATGCTGGTGATCATCCTTCCGGCGCTGGTGAATATGGTCAGCGTGCTGTGCAAGGAAACTGCGGTTCTGTCGATCATCACCATCCCCGAACTGACCATGGTCCTCACCGGCATCGGTTCAGAAACGTTCGCCTTCGTTGAGACCCTGCTGGTGCTGTGCATCGGGTACTTGGTGTTGGTGGAAATGTGCTCGCGGCTGGGTATGTTTCTTGAAGTACGGGTCGGCCGTTTCATGCACAAGCAACCGCGATGATTACCCTCTTAGATCCTACTGCCGCGCATTTATCGGCAACGAAGCAATCAGGTGAAGCGATGAAGACTCTCGAAGCACTCTCCGGCAACGTCGAACCGATGTTGAAATTGCAGGGTGTTGGCAAAAGCTTCGGCACATCGCGTGTGCTCAAAGGTATCGATTTGCAGGTGCGGCGTTCCGAGGTGGTGTGCCTGATCGGCCCTTCAGGTTCAGGCAAAAGCACCCTGCTGCGCAGCATGGCGTTTCTGGAAGAGTACGACGAGGGCGAGATTCATATTGAAGGGCAACTGCTTGGCTGGGGGCCCGATAAAGGCAAGGGTCGTAAACGCGCGGCGCAGTCTCAGATCAATCTGGCGCGGCGTAATGTCGGCATGGTGTTTCAACAGTTCAATCTATGGCCGCACATGACGGCGATGGGCAATGTTTGCGAAGCGCTGCTACGGGTGCGCAAGTTATCAGGCGATGAAGCGCGCACACGCGCCATGGCTATGCTCGACAAGGTTGGCTTGGCGCACAAAGGAGATTCTTACCCGGCGCAGCTCTCTGGCGGTCAACAACAGCGGGTGGCGATTGCCCGGGCATTGGCCATGGAACCACACATCATGCTGTTCGATGAGCCAACGTCTGCCCTCGACCCGGAACTGGTCGGTGAGGTCCTGCAAGTCATGAAGACCTTGGCCAAAGAAGGCATGACCATGGTGGTGGTGACCCATGAAATGGGCTTCGCAGCACAAGTAGCGGATAGCGTAGTGTTCCTCGATCACGGTGAAGTGGTGGCTCGAGGTACGCCACGGGAGATTTTTCATAACGCTGAACACCCGCGTTTGCAGCAGTTTTTACAGAATTACCTGGACCGCAACGCGTTCTGGCAGGACACCAAAGAGGTCGACCCAGCATGAGTATTTCCGACCGGCACCTGCTGGCTCGTGCCGGAGTACGTGAGCTGGCCAGATACAACGCGGGCCCCAGCTCGGACGCGGCGCGCTCGACCACGACGATTTTGGGTATCGAGTGTGTGCCGTCCATGGCGAATTTTCTGTTCTTCAGCACGGTGTATAACGCCGAAACCCTGAATCAATCACTGCAGCGCCAGGGCGTGATTCTCAAGCCATAGCGTGAGCCGGGGTATACCAAATATTTGCGGGTGTCCGTGGGCAACTGTGAATACAACGACCTGTTTCTCAACGCGTTGGCCAATGCCCTCGTCGAACAACAGACAAGGAGCGCCTGATGATTAAAACTGCACCGCAAGCCCTATACCGGCGCGCGAAGGATTTTGTCCAAAGCAAACTTCGCTCCGGCGAATGGGCGCCGGGGGATCTCATTCCTTCGGAAAACCGCCTGGTACAAGAGTTGGGCATGTCGCGCATGACGGTTAACCGGGCGTTGCGCGAACTTACAGAAGAAGGCCACTTGGTCCGCGTGTCTGGCGTCGGCACCTTCGTCGCCAAGAGCAAACCGCAGTCCAATTTGCTGCGCATCACCGCCATCGCTGACGAAATCATCGCACGGGGTCATCGTTATTCCTGCAAAGTACTGCACCTGGGTCGAGAAGCGGCTTCGATGGCGGTAGCAGCAGCCCTTGCCCTGCCCACCGGCACGTCAGTATTTCATTTGTTGTGCGTGCATTCTGAAGAGGGAGTGCCGGTTCAACTGGAGGACCGTTATGTTAATCCTGAGCTAGTGCCGGAATTTCTGCAGCAGTCTTTCGGGGAACAGCTACAGCCCGCCAGATACTTGTTGAACGTGATTCGCCCCGATGAAATGGAGCACATTGTCGAGGCCAGCCATCCCAGCAGCGACGAAAGCCGACACCTGCAAATCGACACCAACGAACCTTGTCTAGTGCTGATGCGTCGAACTTGGAGTGGCGCCAAAATTGTTACTTATGTGCGCCTGGTTCATCCGTCATCGCGCTACCGATTGGGCAGCCGTCTGCCAGTCAATGGCGCCCACCGTGACAGTTAGGTACCCTCAGAACTGGCAACCGGTATCTCCACGGATCGAACGTCCATGCCAATAATCCTCGTAGACTTTCTGAATCTTGATTGGATCGCTGCCGCTGCCTATGTTCGGTGCGTCCTAACCGATTCGGTTTGTTATCGCGTCTCGCCGTTCAAACATTTGAGTTAAAGCCGAACACTGCAAGCTTCATCCGAAGCGCCGCATGTTACTGGCTCTGGATTACGAGCTCTCGCAAAGAGCACTCTATCCCGAAGCTTTTCCTTCACTGCTTGACCTGACACCGACCCTTGATGGCGCTCATTGCCGCTCGCAAACCATCGGAGCCTGGCCTACCATCATCGCGGCCTGTGGTTTTACACAACGCCCGAGACTTCCGCTTATAGGAATTGACCATGATTGACCAACACCGCATGCCGTCTTACCGCCTCGACAGCACCAAGTATTCTCACAAAGGGGTCGGACAATGAGTCTCGACGGGATCGTTTTACCAAAGGGCGTTGGGCCAGATGCCGAGAAGCTGCTAGACGCTATTACTCAAGCAAACACGGTTGAAGACTTGAACCATGCAGGCGGCAGAGCCGAAGGTTTTGTGTTTGGCCTGGAAAGTGGCAAAGCGATCAAGAGTCAAATCGCAGAGCGTCTGTATGTGGCTTACGATGATGCGTGCAGCCAGCGACTGATTGAGTTGTCTGCTTAACGGCTGCCGTCGCTTTAAAAATTAACAGACACACAAAAAAAGGCGCTGCATGACAGGGCCTTTTTAATGACGCTATTTTAAGTATCGGCAATTAAAACCTCTAACTTATGCGGCGATTAACCATTCGAGCAACCGGTGCCCATCATCAGGTATTCAACAACGTGTTGTTTGCCAGCAGAATCCAGGTAGTTCATTCGAACCGGTGCAGCTTCACAGCCTGAAGACACTTCACTGACAGAAATAACTTTGGCGACGTCGAGGTTCATTGAATAAGTGTACTTCTCTACGGCGGGTTGTTGCTGCGCGGTTACGTCAGCTTTCTCATCGGCCATACTTACTGCAGAAGCACACATCAATAACAACAACAGTGACGCTTTCATCTTTGTAGTCCTTTTTAGTTCAGGAATTGCAAACAGCCGGGTTCATCACAAGGTTCTTGCACGCTTGGGTGGTTCACCTGTTTGCTTGGGTTTTGCTAGTTGGCGAGGAGAATAATAGGACGCCAGCCTGAATATACATAGCCTCGTTCTAGACAAAGACTATCTGCTTTTCTAATAACAATGCGGGTTAAGGACATATCTGGAACTGCGGAGGCATGAGGGCGGGGATCGTTAAACAAGATGCTGGGATAGGCTGATACGGTTTTTTTAGTCATGTGACTGAGGGTTTGTCGGGTGGCTTGCATGATGAGAGTTTCTTGTATACATTATGACTATAATTTAATGAAATACCCTGCTACCGAGGTAGGCCATGAAGAGAAAAAGCTTTGAATCCATGCACTGTCCGATTGCTCGCAGCCTTGAGCACGTCGGTGAGTGGTGGAACATTCTGATTCTGCGTGATGCTTATTACGGCCTCAGCCGCTTCGACGAATTCCAGAAAAGTCTCGGCATCACGCCGACTACGTTGAGCCGCCGCCTCGATGATCTGGTGGAAGGCGGACTGTTCGAACGACGCCTCTACAGCGAAAAACCTCCGCGTTATGACTATGTGCTGACTCCCCGCGGACGTGACTTCCGCCCGGTGCTGCTGACGCTGATGGAATGGGGCAATAACCACTTTTCACCAGAAGGCAAAAGCATTTTCTTGGCCGACGAATCCAGTGGCGAGCCGGTGAACCTGGCACTGATTGATGCCAACACCGGCAAAAAAATAAATCGTGAAGAACACGCCGTTCGGGCCGGCGAAGCCGCCAGCGAAAAAGTCTACCAGCGCCTGGAAAACGGACGCATTCGTCGCTTGGCACAACGCCAGCCACCCTCTACTCCTGCATCCAACGGATGACCTTGTAATGAATAGTTCAACTGACGTGAGTGCGATCGACTCAGCGGTCGTCCCGACGAAAAAACGCCTGACACTCAAACGGGTACTGCTGTGGGTGGTATTGGCGGCAGTGCTGATAGGGCTGGTGGTTTTTGGTGTGCGCTGGTGGACCGTCGGGCGCTTTATCCAGTCCACCGATGATGCTTATATCGGTGGCGATGTCACCGTGATTGGACCGAAGGTCTCGGGTTACATCATTGATTTGAAGGTCACTGACAACCAACAGGTGCATGCCGGTGACTTGCTGGTGAAGATTGATGACCGAGATTACGTCGCGGCATTACACAAAACTGAAGGCGCAGTGGCTGCGCAAGAGGCGCTGCTGGCCAACCTGGACGCGACCGAACAACTGCAATACGCGGTGATTGGTCAGGCCAAAGCCAGTATTGATGCGACCAATGCCGAAACCGTTCGCTCTCGCGATGACCAGGCGCGCTATCAAAAGCTGGTGGGGCAGCAGGCGGTGTCGGTTGAAAGCGCTCAACGTGCCGACGCGACGTTCAAAACCGCCCAGGCCAATGGCGCCAAGGCCCAGGCCTCGATGCTGGCAACGCAACGGCAAATCGCCGTGATTTCTACCCAGAAACAACAAGCCCGAGCCGCACTGATGCAGGCCAAGGCCGAGCGCGACATGGCGCAGTTGAACGTGGGCTACACCGAATTACGCTCTCCGGTCGACGGCATGATCGGTAACCGCCGGGCTCGGGTGGGCGCCTTTGCCGCCGCCGGTTCGCAGTTGCTGTCCGTGGTCCCCGCCAACGGCTTGTGGGTCGACGCGAATTTCAAGGAAGACCAACTGGCGCACATGGTGCCAGGGCAAGTGGTGACGATTCATGCGGACGTGCTTCCCGGCCACGAGTTCCAAGGCCATTTAGACAGCCTGGCGCCTGCAACCGGCTCGCAATTCAGCGTTTTACCCCCGGAAAACGCCACCGGTAATTTCACCAAGATCGTGCAACGGGTGCCGGTCCGCGTGCGTCTTGATGAAGCCGACGGTGTATTGGGTCATCTGCGCCCAGGCTTGTCAGTAACGGCTGAGGTCGATACACGCGAAGATTCCAACCACCCTACCCATCTAGTGACACCGAATCAGGCCAGTGCGCCATGAGTGCCACGACCGCAGCACCGGCCAAACCCTTTGACGCAGCGTCTATGGCCACCACGACCAAGGTGTTCGCCTTCGCCAGCATGTGCATTGGTATGTTCATAGCGCTGTTGGATATTCAAATTGTGTCGGCCTCGCTTCGGGATATCGGCGGCGGTTTGTCTGCCGGCACGGACGAAACGGCGTGGGTGCAGACCAGCTATTTGATCGCCGAGATCGTGGTTATCCCGTTGTCGGGTTGGCTGTCACGAGTGTTCTCCACCCGCTGGCTGTTTTGCGCTTCAGCCGTGGGTTTCACCTTGGCCAGTCTGTTGTGCGGTGCGGCCTGGAACATTCAAAGCATGATTGCTTTTCGTGCGCTGCAAGGCTTCCTCGGTGGATCAATGATCCCCTTGGTTTTCACCTCCGCCTTCATGTTCTTTACCGGTAAACAAAAGGTTATTGCAGCTTCCACCATCGGTGCAATCGCTTCGCTGGCGCCGACACTTGGCCCAGTCATTGGCGGTTGGATCACCGATATTTCGTCGTGGCACTGGCTGTTCTACATCAACCTGATACCGGGTATTTTCGTCGCCGTTGCAGTGCCGATGCTGGTGCGGATCGACGAGCCGGATTTCTCGCTGCTTAAAGGCGCGGATTACCTAAGCATGGTGTTTATGGCGCTATTTCTCGGCTGCCTTGAATACACCCTGGAAGAAGGCCCACGCTGGAATTGGTTCAGTGACAGCACCATCCTCACCACCGCGTGGATCTCCGGGGTCTCAGCGCTAGTGTTCATAAGCCGCACGCTGATGGTGAGCAATCCCATTGTTGACCTGCGGGCCCTTAAAGAGCGCAATTTTGCCCTGGGTTGCTTCTTTTCCTTTGTGACCGGCATCGGTCTGTTTGCAACGATTTACCTGACCCCACTGTTTCTCGGGCGTGTACGCGGTTACAGCGCGCTGGACATTGGTCTGGCCGTGTTTTCCACCGGTGTATTTCAGATCATGGCGATTCCGCTTTATGGGTTTCTGGCCAATCGCGTCGATTTACGCTGGATCATGATGTTCGGCCTGGGGCTGTTTGCCCTCTCGATGTGGGACTTCTCGCCGATCACCCACGATTGGGGTGGTCGCCAGTTGATCCTGCCGCAAGCGTTGCGTGGTATGGCCCAGCAACTGGCAGTGCCACCTGCGGTAACACTGACCCTTGGCGGCCTGGCAATGTCACGTCTAAAGCAAGCGTCGGGGCTGTTCAACCTCATGCGTAACCTGGGCGGCGCGATCGGCATCGCTGCCTGCGCAACGATTCTGAATGACCGCACCAACCTGCACTTCACGCATTTGGCCGAACACCTGAACACCAGCAACGAAGCCATGAACCAATGGCTGGCGCAGGTAGGCGGCAACCTTGCCACCCTCGGTCAGACCGGCAGCGACGGCGCGACGGCGGCCTTGCATCAGCTGTGGCTATTGACCTACCGCGAAGCGCAGACACAGACCTATTCCGACGCATTTCTGGCGATCATGGTGTGTTTCATCATCGCCGCCGCCATGGTGCCGCTAATGCATAAAGTGGTGCCGCCAGCCGCGCCGTCACCTGACGCCCATTGAGCCAACCATGAACCTGCACTCCCCTATTTGCTCTTCGAGGACCGGACAATGAATGCTTTGGCGTTTCGCTTTGCGGGCTGCCGGTTGTTTACGTTGACCGCACTGTTTGTTGCGCTGGCAGGCTGTGCTGTTGGCCCGGACTATGAAAGACCGGCGAACGAGCTGACCGCTGAATTCAACAACGCATCACTGTTGCAACAACGGGCCGGGGAAACCCCAGCCCCGTCGCTGGACACCTGGTGGACTGGTTTCAATGACCCCGAGCTGACCCTGATTATTCACCGGGTATTGGCTCAGAATCTGGACCTTGCGGTGTCCATGGCCAGGGTCGATCAAGCCCGCGCCGTTGCGCATGAATCCGGCGCCAATCGCTTGCCACAAGGCAGTTTTGACGCCCAAGCGGTACGTCAGCATCAATCTACAAACAGCGCGCTGGGCAAAATCGGCAGCGTATTCCCCGACTATGATCGCGACCAGACCCTCGAAACCATTGGCGCCGGGGCCAGCTGGGAAACCGACCTTGCGGGCGGTCTTCAACGCGGCGAAGAAGCGGCCATTGCGCAAGCGCAGGCGGCCACTGCGAGCCATGCCGGGGTGCGTATTTCAGTCGCCGCCGAAGCCGCCGATGCGTATTTTCGGGTGCGTGGTGCTCAACAACGCATCGAACTGGCTCAAGACCAGATAAACACTGAAAACAACCTTTTGACATTGGTGCAGGCGCGCATGGCCAGTGGCCTGGCGACCAACCGCGAGCAAGCTCAAGCCCAGGCATTGGTGTTACAAGCCCGCGCTACGGTGCCGCCATTGCGCACCGAACTGGCGTTGCAGCTCAATCGTCTGGACGTGTTGATGGGGACACAGCCGGGGACCTACGCCCAAGAGTTGGTCGCCAGTTCGCAGGTATTTAGCGTGCCGACCATCAGCGACACCAGCAGCCCTGCAAGCCTGTTGCGCAGACGTCCCGACGTGATTGCCGCCGAGCGCCATCTGGCCGCATCCAACGCGCGCATCGGCGAAGCGGTGTCCGAGTATTACCCGAAAGTTTCGCTGGCCGGCTTGCTCGGGTTCGAAAGCTTGAAGAGTGGTGATCTGATCTCCGCCGCTTCGTTTCAACCGCAAGCCGTGATTGGTCTGCATTGGCGTTTGTTCGATTTCGGCCGGGTCGATGCTGAAGTTGCGCAAGCCAAAGGCGCCAATGCCGAAGCGCTGGCTCAATACCGGCAATCTATGTTGCGCGCCACCGAGGACGTCGAGAACGCCATTGTGACGTTGATCGAGTTGGAGCAACAACGTGTCGAAGTTGATCAGGAAGTCGCCGCGCACAAAGTCGCCCGGGGCGCCGCGCAGGATGCCTACAAAGGCGGCGTCATTAGCCTGGTTGAAGTGCTGGACGAAGACCGGTTGCTGCTTACCGCCCGCGATCAACTGGCGCAGCTGCGCGCTAATGATGCACGAGCAGCGGTGGCAACCTTCCGGGCGCTGGGCGGTGGTTGGTCGCGGGAGACGCTGTCTGCCAAGAACTGAATGGGCTTAAGGCTTTGGTGACAGATTTGCCATGCCCTGTAGCAGTTCAATGGGCATCGGAAAGACGATGGTGGAGGTCCGGTCGTTAGCTATAGAGCCCAGCGTCTGCATGTAGCGCAACTGCATGGCGCCGGGTTCCCGTCCGAGCATCTCAGCAGCTTCAGCCAGCTTTTGCGACGCCTGCAATTCCCCTTCGGCGTGGATCACTTTGGCCCGACGTTCACGCTCGGCTTCGGCTTGCCGAGCGATGGCGCGAATCATTGATTCGTTGAGGTCGACGTGTTTGATCTCGACGTTCGCCACCTTGATGCCCCACGAGTCGGTTTGGGCATCAAGCACCTTTTGAATGTCTATGTTGAGCCTTTCACGCTCAGCAAGCAGCTCATCCAACTCATGTTTGCCCAGTACTGCCCGCAATGTGGTTTGGGCCAGTTGGCTCGTGGCCATCAAAAAATCTTCAACCTGGATGATCGCCCGCTGAGGGTCGAGCACCCGGAAATACAGCACCGCGTTTACCTTCACCGAAACGTTGTCGCGGGTAATCACGTCTTGCGGCGGTATGTCCAGAACAATGGTACGCAGGTCGACCCGGACCATTTGTTGAACTACCGGTATCAACAAAATCAGGCCGGGACCCTTCACTTGCCAGAACCGCCCGAGCTGGAATACTACCCCCCGCTCATACTCCCTTAAGATGCGAAACGTCGACATTGCCACCAATATTAGTAGCAGCAGCAATGTGCCAAGGCCCAATTGCACAAACATGATCAGTCTCCTCGTTGAGGTGTTTCGGGCGCCGGCATGACCTCTAAGATCACTCCGCGACGCGCCACGACCCGGACCCGTTGCCCGGTTCTGAGCGGTGCTGAACTCAACACCTGCCAGTGTTCCCCTTGCAGTTGCACCCAGCCACCCAGTGGGTTATCGGTTTGCAATGCGATAATTGTCACGCTGCTACCTACCAACCCCGCGTCGCCGCTTACGACTTGGCGTTGCCGCGTTTTCAACATCGCGCCTACTAAGCCAACCAGGCACACCGCACTGATTACCGACACACTGAGGATCAGCGGCAAGCCAATCGTGAATCCAGGGGCGTCAGTGCTCATTAACAGCATGGCACCGGCCATAAACGAGGCTACACCACCGAAGCCAATGGCTCCGAAACTCGGCAAAAATGCCTCGGCCACCATTAGCGTCACACCGAGCATAATCAAACTTACCCCGGCATAGTTGACCGGGAGCAGTTGCAGCGCATACAGCGCTAACAACAAGCAGATACTTCCGATCACGCCGCCCGCCACCGAGCCGGGATTAAAAAACTCGACCAATAAGCAGAAGACCCCAACGACGATTAGGATCAGCGTGACGTTGGGGTTGGTGATAAGTGTTAAAAGACTAATACGCCAGTCGGGATCGTCGCGGACGATCAGGGCGTTCGCCGTGTGCAACTGGACCTCGTGACCGTTTATAGTCATGCGTTTATTGTCGAGTTGTCCGAGCAGGTCGTTCAGGTCCTTTGCCCGATACTCAATGACTTTTGAATTCAGCGCCTCGGAATCGGTGAGGCTAGCAGCGTCACGGACCGCCCGTTCTGCCCAGTCTGCGTTGCGACCACGCAGCTGCGCTAAGCCGCGCATGAAAGCGGCGGCGTCGCTGACCTGCTTACGGGCCACGGTGTCGATGGCGGCGCCCGCAGTCGTGGGTTGAGTACCCAGTTGAACCGGGGTTGCGGCGCCAAGATGAGTGCCTGGCGCCATGGCCGCAATATGACTGGCGTACAGAATATACGTACCCGCGCTCGCTGCCCGGGCACCACTGGGCGAGATATAGCTGACCACTGGAATGGGGCTGCCGAGAATCGCTTGGACGATCACCCGCATTGAGCTTTCAAGCCCGCCCGGTGTATCTATAATGAGAACCACCAGTTGAGCGCGCTCATCCACCGAGCGAGTCAGGCCATCGACCACATACTCAACGCTGGCGGGGCCGATGGCATCGTTCAGGGTTAACACCCTTACAGAATCGTTTGCCGCGATAGCGCCCACTGGCAACCAAAGTAGCATTATCAAAACTAGAAATCTGCGCCATCTGCAACCGTTCAAAAGATCCTCCCAAACACATCTCATAGACAGCTGCCAGACATTTTAGCTGACGCCAGCTATCTACGAAGCCTGTCAGGCCTTGCACGGTTTTTAATTTGCCCGTCAGAAGCCCGTGGCATATCAGAGTTTATAGACTCCCCGTTTATTTCTGCGCACAAACAAAACCCCTGAACGCGTAAGCGATCAGGGGTTCTGGAATTTAATCTTGACGATGACCTACTCTCACATGGGGAAA
>NZ_JASJVL010000030.1:0-36628 GCF_035019745.1 Pseudomonas sp. 10S5 | reverse complement strand
GGTGGGTGATGACGGGATCGAACCGCCGACCCGCTGCTTGTAAGGCAGCTGCTCTCCCAGCTGAGCTAATCACCCTTTGCTTCGTTGAGGCCGCGAAATTTACGTGGGTATCGAAGCTAAGTCAATACCCCCGTTGAAGTTTTTTGAAATCAGCTGCACGCTGTAAGCTTCAAGCGGCACGTTAAAAGCAAGACGCACTCTGCTTCTAACTTGCTGCTTACCGCTTGAAGCTTGCAGCTTGTCACTTAAGGCTTGTCGCTTATGTAAGACATTTTTTTTGTCATCCCGCCGTCGACTACAAATTCCTGGCCAGTGACGAAACCGGCATTTTTCGATAGCAGCCAAGCCACCATCGCCGCCACGTCCTCGACGGTCCCTACCCTGCCCGCGGGATGCTGAGCATGGTCGGTATCCGACAGCGGCTCTGCACGGCGCACCGAAGGATCGCGTGCATCAATCCAGCCGGGGCTAACCGCGTTGACCCGGATCTCTGGCCCCAAGCTAATGGCCAATGCATGCGTAAGGGCCAATAGACCGCCCTTGCTCGCGGCATAAGCCTCCGTATCCGCTTCAGACTGCGCGGCTCGGGTCGAGGTCAAATTGACAATGGCGCCACAGTGCGCGCGCAAATAAGGCGTGCAGTGCTTGGCTAATAACATGGGGCCACTGAGGTTGACTGCTAACACGCGATTCCAATACGACAAGGTCAGGGTTTCCAGAATCGTATTGTGCGGATCGGCCACTGCAGCATTACAGACAAGTGCGTCAAGACGACCGAACTGCCCAAGCACTTCAGCGACCCCTGCCTTGACTTGCTCTTCAATAGAGACGTCCATGCCGATGAACCAAGCGTTATCGCCCAGCACTGCCGACACTTTCGCGCCGCGCTCGCGGTCAAGGTCCGTCAGGACCACTTGCCAGTTTTCGGAAATCAGCCACGCGGCAATCCCCAGTCCGATACCGCGCGCCGCGCCAGTGACCAAAGCGACCTTGCCGTTATGGATATTGGTCGCTTGCACCTCCCAATCACTCACAACGCCGCCAGACCACGCGCCAGATCAGCCTGCAGATCGGCGACATCTTCAAGGCCGACTGCAACCCTGATCAAGGTGTCCCGAATACCGGCGGCTTCGCGTTCATGTGGCGCCAAACGTCCGTGGGAAGTGGTGCTTGGATGGGTGATGGTGGTTTTCGTATCGCCCAGGTTGGCCGTGATCGAAATCAATCGCGTAGCGTCGATGAAGCGCCAAGCGCCCTCTTTGCCGCCTCTGACTTCAAAGCTGACCACCGCACCAAAGCCCTTTTGCTGACGCATGGCTAATTCATGCTGCGGGTGGCTTTTGAGTCCCGCATAGTAGACTTTTTCAATACCGTCTTGCTGTTCCAGCCATTCGGCCAGTATTTGAGCGCTGGCACAGTGGGCACGCATACGCAGGTTCAAGGTTTCCAGCCCCTTGAGAAAAATCCAGGCATTGAACGGGCTTAGCGTTGGTCCGGCAGTACGCAGGAAACCGACCACTTCTTTCATTTGCTCGCTGCGACCTGCGACCACCCCGCCCATGCAACGGCCTTGGCCGTCGATAAATTTAGTGGCCGAGTGCATTACCACGTCAGCACCCAATAGCAGTGGCTGTTGCAGTGCAGGCGTACAGAAACAGTTGTCGACAACCAACATCGCGCCTTTGGCGTGGGCGACTTCAGCCAACGCGGCGATATCCACCAGTTCGGCCAAGGGGTTGGACGGCGACTCGACGAACAGTAATTTGGTATTGGCCTTGATGGCTGCGTTCCAGCCGGAAACGTCGGCCAGCGGAACGTAATCCACTTCGATGCCAAAGCGCTTAAAGTACTTTTCAAACAGGCTAATGGTTGAACCGAACACGCTACGCGACACCAGCACATGGTCTCCAGCGCTGCATAGGCTCATAACGATGGCCAGGATCGCCGCCATCCCCGTCGCCGTGGCAACCGCTTGCTCGGCGCCTTCGAGGGCAGCGATACGTTCTTCGAAGGAGCGCACGGTCGGGTTGGTGTAGCGCGAGTAGACGTTGCCCGGCACTTCACCCGAGAACCGTGCCGCCGCGTCGGCAGCACTACGGAACACATAGCTGGAGGTAAAGAACATTGGGTCGCCGTGTTCACTTTCAGGCGTGCGATGTTGACCTGCACGCACGGCGAGGGTGTCGAAACCAACGCCGTCAAGATCACTGTCCAGCCGACCGGCATCCCATTCGTGAGTCATCCCACCTACTCCTTTAGTTGTTGTATAGATCGATGATGGCACTGACTGCCTGGGTCTTGACCTTGGACGCATCATTTCGCGCCTGCTCGATCTTATTCAGATAGAGCTCGTCGATATCGCCGGTAACGTACTCGCCATTGAACACCGAGCAATCGAAGTTATCGATTTTAACCTTGCCGCCACCTACCGCTTCGATCAGGTCACTTAAATCCTGGTAGATCAGCCAATCAGCACCGATCAGATCGGCCACGTCCTGGGTAGTGCGGTTATGCGCAATCAACTCGTGAGCGCTAGGCATGTCGATACCATAAACGTTCGGGTAGCGAACAGCAGGTGCCGCCGAGCAGAAATAGACATTCTTGGCGCCCGCTTCCCGGGCCATCTGAATGATCTGCTTGCAGGTGGTTCCACGCACGATGGAGTCATCCACCAGCATCACGTTTTTACCGCGAAACTCCAGCTCGATGGCATTGAGCTTCTGGCGTACGGATTTTTTCCGTGCGGCCTGCCCCGGCATGATGAATGTACGGCCGATGTAACGATTTTTGACGAAACCTTCACGGAATTTCACGCCCAAGTGATTCGCCAGTTCCAGTGCAGCGGTACGGCTAGTGTCTGGAATTGGGATCACCACGTCGATGTCATGGTGTGGTCGCTCACGAAGGATCTTGTCCGCCAGTCGCTCACCCATGCGCAGACGCGCTTTGTAGACGGAAATACCGTCGATGATGGAATCCGGGCGCGCCAAGTAAACGTGTTCGAAAATGCACGGCGAGTACTTGGGATTTTTCGCGCACTGACGGGTGTGTAGCTTGCCATCTTCAGTGATGTAAACCGCTTCGCCCGGCGCCAGATCGCGGATCAGGGTGAAGCCGAGCACGTCAAGCGCCACGCTTTCCGAAGCGATCATGTATTCGACGCCGCCGTCGGTATGGCGCTGGCCGAAAACGATCGGACGAATAGCGTCCGGGTCACGGAAGCCGACAATGCCATAACCGGTGATCATCGCAACTACGGCGTATCCACCACGGCAGCGGTGGTGCACGTCGCTCACGGCAGCGAACACGTCTTCTTCTGTTGGTTGCAACTTGCCGCGCTGCGCGAGCTCGTGCGCGAAGATGTTAAGCAACACCTCCGAGTCGGAGTTGGTGTTGACATGGCGCAAGTCCGACTCGTAAATCTCCTTGGCCAGTTGCTCAACGTTGGTCAGGTTGCCGTTGTGGGCCAACGTGATGCCATACGGCGAGTTGACATAAAACGGTTGAGCCTCGGCCGAGGTTGAGCTGCCCGCAGTGGGATACCGCACATGGCCAATACCCATGTGACCAACCAAGCGCTGCATATGGCGCTGGTGGAACACATCACGGACCAACCCGTTGTCCTTGCGCAGGAATAACCGGCCGCCATGGCTGGTTACAATACCGGCAGCGTCCTGGCCGCGGTGTTGGAGGACGGTAAGCGCGTCATACAGCGCCTGATTGACGTTCGACTTACCGACGATACCGACGATGCCACACATGCGACACAACCCCTACTGAGTGAAACTGGAAATACCGGGCACTTCTTACGGCTTTGAAGACGGTAAGAGGTGATCCTTGAACGGCAGATCAACCGGCAGGCTGATACCGCTGGCTAGCCACTTACTGGAGAAACCCAGAATCAGGTTTTTCGACCAGTCAGCGACCAATAAAAATTGCGGCAGCAGCTTAGATTGCTGCCACCATTGATCTTGCTGCACCGGTCCCAGGCTCAATAGCCCTACCGCTACAACGACCAGCAAGCCTCCGCGTGCAGCGCCGAAGACCATACCCAGAAAACGATCGGTCCCGGAAAGCCCGGTGACGCGAATCAGCTCGCCGATTAGAAAATTGACCATGGCGCCTACCAGCAGGGTGGCGACAAAAAGGATGGTGCAGCCCGCGATCACGCGCGCAGATGGTGTTTCGATATAAGTGACAAGATACTGCGAAAGCGACCCGCCGAACATCCAGGCAACGGCACCGGCTATGATCCAGGTGAGCAGCGACAATGCTTCCTTTACGAAGCCGCGCTTCAAGCTAATCAAAGCGGAGATGACGATGATCGCGAGGATCGCCCAATCAACCGGAGTAAATGGCACGTTGAGGCCTACAGACACATGAGGCGGCGCATTTTAGCAGAGCGCTTGCCCGTCGGTAAGCAGCGATTACCGACGGGGCAAGAATAGGCGGGAACTTAGTTGTGCTCAGGCTGGAAGCGCACCACAAAACCTTTGAGTTTTTGCTGTTTTCCTAACTGGTCGCGTAACCGATCCGCTTCTGCGCGTTCAATCAAAGGCCCCACAAACACCCGGTTCATACCGTCAGAAGAGCGAATGTAAGCGTTGTAACCTTGAGACCGCAGCGTTTTCTGCATCGCATCGGCACTGTCGCGATTGGACAGGCTGGCCAACTGCACCGACCAACTGACGGACAGGCCATTGACGTCGACATGACTGCTGTCTGCCTCTGCAGACTTGGCCGCAGGCGTTGCAGGTGCAGCTTTGGCGACAGTCGTCTGGGTCTTTGAAACAGGGGTTAACGTCGAGGAAGATTGCACGACGGACGCAAGTCCGGTCTGGGCCGGTGTGCGAGCAAGCTCTTCATCGGTGGGTACCGGCTCCTGGGGCAACGATTGCGGTTCCGGAACCGAAACCGGATCGACCTTGATCTGCGTCGTCGTCGGCGTCTGTGGCGTAGCTGGCACTTCGACATGTATGCGACGGGTTTCGTCCTGACGCGAAAATAGCATGGGCAAGAAAATCACCGCCAATGCGATCAACACCAGCGCACCTACCATTCGCTGCTTGAACAGATTATCCAGCAAAGCCATTTGCGACTTCCTCCTTGACGTGCCGGGCTAGCCATTCCAGGCCCTCGGCAACAGAATAAAAAGATCCGAACAGCAGAATTTCATCTTCAGCCGTCGCGTTGGCACATTGTGCATCCAAGGCCAGCGCGATACTTGAATGAGACGTCACGGTCGCGCCGAGGTTCTGTAATGCGGCCTGCAGGTCGTCCACGGCATAACTGCGAGGCGTTGGTAACGGGGCAACAGCCCACGCCTGGACGCTGGAGTTTAATTCGCCCAACACTCCGGCCAGATCTTTGTCCGATAGCAATCCGAATACCGCCAAACGCCTGCCGTTCAAGGGTCGTGCAGCAAGACGCTGGGCTAGATAATGTGCGGCATGCGGGTTATGGCCGACATCCAGCATCAGTTTGAGCGGTTTGCCATGCCAGACAATCTGACGTCGATCAAGGCGTCCGGTCACTCTGGTACTACTGAGAGCGGCGCATATCTGCAACGACTCCCAAGGCAAATCCAGCAGCGCATAGGCCTGCAGCGCCAATGCCGCGTTTTCCATTGGCAGATCAAGCAGCGGCAAATCATGCAGCTCAATGAATTGGCCTAGGACGTTGCGACCACGCCACTGCCAGGCGCTGCCGCTAACGTCCAGGTCGAAATCCCGGCCACGCAACAACAGCGGGCAGTTGAGTTCCTTGGCGCGACTGAGCAATGGCGCTGGAGGATCGATATCGCCACACAAAGCTGGACGTCCCTCACGAAAGATTCCGGCTTTTTCGAACGCGACAGACTCACGGGTGTTACCTAACCAATCAGCGTGATCGACACCAATACTGGTGACCAACGCCAGATCAGCGTCAACAATATTGACCGTGTCCAATCGGCCACCGAGACCGATTTCCAGCACTGCAACGTCCAACGCCGCACGCTCGAACAGCCAAAGCGCCGCCAGCGTACCCATCTCGAAATACGTCAGAGATACTTTGCCACGAGCCGCTTCAACCGCCGCGAAAGCCTCACACAATTCATTGTCAGTGGCTTCAACGCCACGCACCTGCACCCGCTCGTTGTAGCGCAGTAAATGTGGCGAGCTGTAAACACCTACATTGAGACCCTGCGCCTGGATCAATGAAGCAATAAATGCGCACGTAGAACCTTTGCCGTTTGTACCCGTGACCGTGATAACGCGGGGCGCGGGCCGGGTCAAACCCAGCGCTAGCGCCACCTGCTGCGAACGCTCCAGCCCCATATCGATGGCCGTAGGGTGCAATTGCTCAAGGTAGGCGAGCCAGTCGCCCAAGGTACGCACCGTCATATGGTGGCCGGGACCGGTGGAATATCAATCGGCTCAATCGGCGCGACGACGAACTTGGGCGTCGGCAGATTCATGAACTGAGCCAACAAATTACCCAGGCGTATTCGCAGCTCCTGACGATGAACGATCAGGTCGATGGCACCGTGTGCCAGCAGGAACTCACTGCGCTGGAAGCCTTCTGGCAATTTTTCTCTTACGGTCTGCTCGATCACTCGCGGACCGGCGAACCCGATCAGCGCTTTAGGCTCGGCAACGATCACGTCGCCCAGCATCGCCAGGCTTGCCGATACACCACCGTATACCGGGTCAGTGAGCACCGAGATAAAGGGCAGACCTTCTTCCCGAAGACGCGCCAGCACGGCCGACGTTTTAGCCATCTGCATCAGGGAAATCAGGGCTTCCTGCATTCGCGCGCCGCCGGAAGCAGCAAAACAGACCATCGGGCAGCGATTTTCCAGCGCGTAGTTGGCAGCGCGTACAAAACGCTCGCCCACTATGGCGCCCATAGAACCGCCCATAAACGAAAACTCGAATGCGCAGGCCACGACTGGCATGCCTAACAAAGTCCCGCTCATAGAGACTAAAGCATCTTTCTCACCGGTCTGCTTTTGCGCACCCACCAGGCGATCTTTATACTTTTTGCTGTCGCGAAACTTCAGACGGTCTACAGGTTCCAGCTCGGCGCCAAGCTCCGTGCGGCCCTCAGCGTCGAGAAAGATGTTCAGGCGTGCGCGTGCGCCGATGCGCATGTGGTGATTACACTTGGGGCAGACGTCCAGGGTTTTTTCTAGCTCTGGACGATAAAGCACCGCGTCGCAGGACGGGCATTTATGCCAAAGCCCTTCTGGAACCGAGCTTTTTTTCACCTCGGAACGCATGATCGAAGGGATCAGTTTGTCTACCAACCAGTTGCTCATGCTTTCTTTCTCCAGTACGACGGCTCGAACGCGGTCGATTTAAAACCCGCGTATGCCCTTAAGCTAAATTCATATGTGCAGCGATGATTAGGCAACACAGCGATCGACCAGTGCCGGACCTGCCTGAATTAACCTATCACCTGCCATTGTGACGACGTGCACCGCTTCGTCGCTCGCTTATTAAGTACCAACCGCGCTTTCGCTGCCGGAGGTTTATGGACGGTGGCTATACGCCAACCGTCACATCACTCTAAAACCCTGCTATCAACACCTTGCACCGCATTCATGAATGCGCGGATCTTTTCGTGATCCTTGATTCCCTTAACTGCCTCCACACCGCCGCTTACATCTACTGCGTAAGGCCGAACCTGCGCGATGGCCTGTGCAACATTGGTCGCGCTCAGCCCCCCAGCCAGAATAATGGGCTTGCTCAAGCCGTGCGGTATTAACGACCAGTCGAACGCTTCTCCCGTACCACCGGGTACACCTGCAACATAGGTGTCAAGCAGTATGCCGCTGGCCTTGGGGTAAGCGTGGCAACGCGCGGCTATGTCATCACCAGCCTGCACCCGCAATGCCTTGATGTAAGGCCGATGATAACCGTCACAGTCTTCGGCCGTTTCATCACCGTGAAATTGCAGCAGGTCCAGAGGAACGACCTCCAATATTTCCGTGAGCTCGCAACGGCTGGTATTAACGAACAAACCAACGGTAGTCACAAACGGAGGCAGGGCAGCAATGATTTCTCGCGCCTGAATCACCGAAACTGCCCGAGGGCTTTTGGCATAAAACACAAAACCAATGGCATCCGCACCTGCATCAACGGCGGCCAACGCATCTTCTATGCGGGTAATCCCGCAGATCTTGCTGCGAACGGCTGACATATAGGGAGAACCTCAGGCCTTATTCGGGGAAGTCACGAATGTTAACAAATGCTTTTCCACGCGTCAGCCGTCAAGTTCAGTGAAGCCCGTCAGGAAGTGTGGCCCTATGTATCGTTGCGGCAACGCAAACTCGTCGTGGTACTCCACTTGAACCAAGTAAAGCCCGTAAGGATGCGCCGTGACGCCGCCCGTACGCCGAACCCGGCTGTCCAATACTTCCTTGGCCCACTCAATAGGCCGCTCGCCAGTGCCAATGGTCATCAACACACCAGCAACGTTGCGCACCATATGGTGCAGGAAAGCATTGGCGCGCACGTCAATGACGATCATCTGCCCGTGCCGAGTGACTCGCAGATGATGCAATTGCTTAATCGGCGATTTCGCCTGACATTGCCCCGCCCGAAACGCGCTGAAATCATGGGTACCCACTAGATATTGAGCAGCTTGCGCCATCCGATCGACATCCAGCGGGCGATGATTCCAGGTCACTTGGTCACCCAAATGAGCCGGCCTGATCGGATCGTTATAAATGACATAGCGGTAACGCCGAGCAATCGCCTTGAACCGCGCATGAAAATGCGCCGGCATAACCTTCGCCCAGCTAACACTGATGTCGTGGGGCAGATTTATATTGGCACCCATTACCCAAGCCTTCAGCGAACGCTCAGCCTGAGTATCGAAATGCACCACCTGCCCACAGGCATGAACGCCTGCATCCGTACGACCCGCACACAACAACGAGACGGGCGCGTCAGCCACTTTTGATAGCGCTTTTTCAAGGGTTTCCTGCACGGTCAATACACCGGAAGCCTGACGCTGCCAACCGCAAAAACGCGAACCTTTGTACTCGACGCCCAATGCGATCCTGGAAAAGCCAGCGGCAGCCATTTCGGCCGCCGCATTTTCTGCAGTGCTATATGTTGAAGCCAAGACGTGCAGCCTGTTGGTTAACACAAAGGCGCCATTATAAGAGCTTCACCTGTTCTAAACGCAAACGACCGCAAAAGCGGTCGTTGTGCATTTATCTGCGGCTTGATCAGTGCAGAGTGGCAAGCATTTCCCGTGCTTCGGTTTTCTGGGCCTCATCGCCCTCGCCAACCACCTCGTCGAGAATATCCCTAGCGCCGTCGCTGTCGCCCATCTCAATATATGCCCGCGCCAGATCAAGTTTGGTCGCGGCTTCGTCGGTGCCTGCCAGGAAGTCGAACTCGGGCTCGTCATCTTCTGCCAACGCATCCTCAGCGGTAAAGCTTGGCGGCTTGGCAATCGCTGGTTGATCCATCGTCTGGGACAGACGATCCAATTCAGCGTTAACGTCATCAAGCTCGGTGGTGAACGCATTGGGTGTCGCGTCGTCGTCAAGCTCATCCGGCAAGGACAAGTCAAAATCATCAGGCAAGGTCGAGGTATCACCTACAGAGTGTGCCAGCGAAGGTGAATCATCAAACGCCGGCAATTCGTGCAAGTCGTCTTGGAGACTCAGAAGAAAATCATCTTCAGCGCTCAACGCCGGTGATTCTTCCGTCAGGTCTAGGTCGAAGTCGGATAAATCCTCGGGGGACGATAGCTTGGCTTCATTCTGTTGACGCAATACCGACTCAAAACTCAGCTCATCATCTGCCAGTGTATCGGCAGCCATTGACGCCCCAAGACCCGGTTCATCACGTTGCACCTTTCTTGCAGGTACCGGCGCGACAGGTTCTTCAAGAATTGCCGGAGAAACCTCTTCCAGCTCATCCAGGCTTAAGTCGAAATCCTGATCAAACGCCTCTAACTCATCAGATTCAATCGCTGGACCCGGCGCGGGTGCTGGCACCGTAGTAACCGTTGGCACCTCAGACGTATCGAGCAGCAAATCCTTGACGTAGTCCGCATCAAGCTCAGCCGCTAATGCTGCGGCACCCACTCCTGCGCCTGCCATTATCATCAACGGAAAGCGACTTTTCAGCTCGTCGACCTCAGCATGATTCTTACCGTCGGCCGCCAGCTTGCGCTCTAGGGCAGAAAAACCACTTCTGTCGCCCTGCTCTGCATAGATCTCCATCAACTTCAGGCGCAGGTCGCTGCGCTGAGGCTCTTGTTTAATAGCATCTTCCAGAAGCTCGGCAGCTTGGTTGAAGCGACCGTTTGCGACATGGACTGCAGCCTGATCAAGCACATTAAGCGAGCGCTCATGGATCGGCTCTGAAATCACCGGTGCGGGAATAGAGACCGGCACCGGCGCCAGCTTTACGTTGGGGGGCGGAACATCCAGGCCGTCAAAACTGTGTTCCGGCAAGTCCATATCAGCGGCGAAGTCTGATTCTTCGGCCAACGCTCGGGCCATGCGTTTGTGTTTTTCTGCTTCCTGCTGCGCCCTGCGGCGCCGCGTGAAGAACAGTAGCAACAAAAGCAAGATTACTAAGACGCCGCCGCCCACCAAGCCCAGCAGCATCGGGCTGGCGAGAACCTTACTGATCGCACTGTCAGTATCGCCGTTCTCCACTAGACCGCCAGGGTTAGGCGCAATAGGAGCGACGTCCGGAGCCGCTACAGGTTCCGCAGCAGGAGTCAACGCATCTTCCGGTGCGATTTCGCCTGGTCGCTTCGCGGCGCCACTGGCAGCCGGGGTTGCAGCAACTAATGCAGCGGGCAAAGAGGGCGCGCCTGGGGCGGTCTGCGTGACGGGCGGTGCAATGCCGCCCTGGGCCTGCATTTTAGCCAACTGGTCGTTTTTCAGTTGAATTAACCGCTGCAACTTGTCCAACTGGCTTTGCAAATCTGACATTCGACTTTTAAGCTCGGCGTTATCACGACGCGTCGTATCCAGGTTTTCCTTTGCCACCGCCAGCTGGTTACTTAAGGCCTTGCTGTCGCCCGACGCTCCACTTTTGCCGACTTTCGAGTTGCCTGAAACCAGACTCAGATTGTCCTTAGCCTCAACGTTGGCAGGCGCAGCGCCAGGTTTGGCGTGACGGGTCGCGTCCACTTGGCGCGCGGCGGAAGGCAGACTGCGTCGCTGGCGCCATGCAAGATTTTGTTCTCTAACTTGAACGATGGCCTGCGGTTGCGGGGTAGCGGCAACTTGTTGCTGATCAGGAAGACGCAGCACTTCACCGATTTTCAATCGGTTAATGTTGCCATTGATAAAGGCCCCAGGATTCAGTGCCTGAATGGCTAGCATAGTTTGCTGAACCGACCCGCTACTTCGTACGCGGGATGCAATTTCCCACAATGTATCGTGTTTGTTCGTGGTGTACTGAGCAGGTTTCGCTTCGACGGCAGGCGTCGGCGCTGGCAATTTGGCAGGCGCCGGAGGTGATGCACCTTCGGGAGCCGACACGGGCACTGGCGCCGGGGCTATCACCGGAAGCTGAGCACTGGAAGCTGAGGCAGCAGCGGCTTGCGGCGTAGCTTTAGGCGGGTCAAGCAGCACACTGTACTCACGCAGCAGCCGACCATTAGGCCAGAGCACTTGCACCAGGAACTTCATGTTCGGATCGCGAATCGGCTTGGTCGACGTGATCCTTAATATACTTTTACCACCGGCATCAATTACCGGTGTAAACGTCAGATCGTCAAGAACCCCGCGCCGATCAACACCTGCCTGCGCAAAATCAGCGGAGGTAGCGAGGCTCGGTACTACTTGCCCAACGGTTACATCCCGCACGTCGAGCAGCTCAATTTCCGCGACAAGCGGCTGATTCAGGGTCGACTTCAGGGTCAAGTCCCCGAGCGCCAATGCGTGCGCCATACCGGATGACAGCGCCGAGGCTGTAGCGATTGCTAATACCAGTTTGCGAACCTGAACCATAGCCCATCCCTTGTCTGAATATTCCTCGGCAACCGAGAAGGTAAAGCCTACGTTAGCCGTCAAGCCGAAGTGATTCGCCCAATTGTTGCCAAGTATCTTTTACACAAGGTCTTTTATCAACAATTCAGCCACTTGGACAGCGTTCAACGCTGCCCCCTTGCGAACATTATCTGAGGTAATCCACAAGTTGAGCTCCGAAGGGTCATCAATCCCCAAACGGACTCGACCTATATAGACCACATCCTGGCCCACTGCATCGCCAACGGCGGTAGGGTAATCACCGGCTTCGACCAGCTCGATGCCGGGTGCAACACGCAGTGCGGCATTGACGGCAGCCAAGTCGACTGGCCCTGAAGCCTGCAGCGAAACGCTGAAACTATCACCAAAAAACACCGGGGCTTGAATGCAGCTGGCAGAAATTTTCAGTGACGGCAGGGCCAGTAGCTCTCGCAACTCCGCAACCAGGCGCTTTTCCAGCGGACTGTGCCCTTGCGCATCGGGAGTGCCGACCTGAGCCAAGAGATTGAAGGCCATCTGCCGGTCGAAGAAGCGCGGTTCCATCGGCCGAACATTGAGCAATTCGGCTGTCTGCCGAGCCAACTCAGCAACACCTTCACGTCCTTGACTGGAAACAGCCAGGCATGCCGTTACGTTGATGCGCACCACATCAAGCAGGTCGCGCAATGGCGCCAGGGCCACCGCCAATGCGGTCGTAGACGGACTAGGGCTGGAGACCTGATACGGCTTTTTTAACGCATCCAGCAAGACTGCATTGATTTCCGGGACGACGTTAGGAGCTTGCTCAACGGGCAAGCCGCCGGAGAGATCAATCACCGTACAACCGGCTGCCGTGGCCCGCACGGCGTAGCTACGGGTAATCGCAGGACCTGCGGCAAAGAACACCAACTGGACTTTACTGAAATCGAACTCGTCGACTTCACGCACACGTACGTTCTTGCCGCGGTAAGGCACTGAATGACCTGCCGATTCAACGCTCGCCAACAGGTGCAGATTGGCAACCGGAAAATCACGTTCTTCGAGAATCTGTACGAGGGTTTCGCCGACGGTACCGGTGGCGCCGATCACGGCAATATCAAGGGACTGGGTCATGCAAACGCCTCAAGCAAAACGGGGAGCGGCACTTTAACCGTCGAATTGCTGACAGGCAATTGTGCGTGGAACAGGTGGAGTGCTACTGAAATAACAGCACGTCAGGGTTCCAGGCCTATCCGGAAAAACGTCCCGCTACTCCATACGCCCAGCCAACGCTGCCCGTCGATCTCCCGGGCCTCTGCCAAGTCAACCAGTTGATAAAACACATTGCGGTGAATTAGCGCCTCCAGGTTGACGCGCACGTGGATATAGGGCGCTGGTTCCTGGGTTTCAGGGTCTATTTCCACACGCAAAGGATGTTCAGGGCCCGCTTCGGTCTGATCATCGACATTGGTAGTGAAACGCAGAACTTGCTGCTCGCCTTCACCCTCCACCTCAAGGCTGACGGCAACAAATGGAGCATCGTCGACTTTGATCCGGACCTTTTCCACGGGAGTGATCAGGAAATAATCATCATCGTCACGGCGCATGATCGTGGAAAACAGTCGAACCATAGGTTTACGCCCGATCGGCGTACCCAGGTAATACCACGTACCGTCCCGAGCGATACGCATGTCGATATCGCCACAGAAATCGGGGTTCCACAGGTGAACAGGCGGCAACCCTTTTGACTTGGGAATCTGTGCAAACAGGTCATTGGCCTTGCCCGGATCACTCATTTTCTTGCTCCTTTAAAGGTGCTACCGGCTAACACCCATCAGGCTACGAGCGTAATCCTCCAAAGGCGGCGCTAGCAAATCTTCAGGTTTAGTATTGCGCATCGTCAG
Source organism: Pseudomonas sp. 10S5 (assembly GCF_035019745.1). Lineage (NCBI taxonomy): Bacteria > Pseudomonadati > Pseudomonadota > Gammaproteobacteria > Pseudomonadales > Pseudomonadaceae > Pseudomonas > Pseudomonas sp. 10S5. The sequence continues at coordinate 22,771 of NZ_JASJVL010000030.1, read as the reverse complement.
CAATCCGCCTCGGGTATGTATGCGGGCGGTGTCGATCAAATAGCGGGTGGTGGTTTCAATCAACATGAGCTGGATCACCCCGCTGTCGACGCCTAACCGATCCACGGCTTGCTGATCAGTCCACTCGTCAGTGTTGCCAATGCGGTCATCAGCCTTGGCGAAACGGGTGTAAAGCAAATAGTTGGCACCCGCGGCTCGCGCTTCAGTCATCGCTTCATCCAGACCCATTGGCGCCTTGGCCCGACGGACCATTGGGAAGTATTCGATAAAGCCCTTAAAGGCTTCTTCGGCGACAACGTTGGGGCGTGGATAGGCATTGCCAGGCGGCACAAACGAACCCTGTGCGATGTAGATGAATGAGTCTGGTTGCAAGCGTCGGTTATTCGCTCGATTGGTGTCACTGTGATCGAGCAAGCCAGCATCGCTTAACTGATCATGAGCCCCCTGCCCCATATCGCTGATACTCATGCAGCCACTTAACGACAACAGCGTCAGTAGCAAAACCAGGCTACGCATCATCCCCTCCAGGTGCCAGTGACGGAAAACCGGCGAATGCGCGACTGATGCAGCTTCCGCGCCACTCATAAAAAAAGAGCTGAGGCGCTACCAAGTTTCGACGAAGGAGTTAAAAATTCACACACTTGCGTCAGAGATCACCCTCCAATAATCTTCATTACCATAGCGCCGCCGGAAAACGCCACTTCCTGCTTATCGCCCAAAGCCCTGACCAGCAGCCTTTGTAACGCCGGCAGGGCTTGATGGCGAGGTTTGTCCAGAAGGTCGCCGATATAATGGCGGTTGCTGGAAGATAGACAGCCATGCAACCAGCCAGTAGAGGACAGGCGCAAACGCGAGCAGGTTCGGCAAAAGGGCACGCTTTCGTTGGCGATGACACCAAAAAAACCTTTGCCGGGGATTTGATAGCGCACCGCCGTGGCATCCACGGGCGCATCGGCCTGAAGGTATTCGTAGTGATCGCCGATTAGCGCCAGCAGTTGCTGCAAGCTGACAAATTGCTGCAAAAACGCGTTCGAGTCGCTGGCCAGGTGGCCCATGCGCATCAGCTCGATAAAGCGCAGTTCATAACCACGCTCAAGACAGTAATCAAGCAAAGGCATCACCTGATCCAGGTTTTGCCCGCGCAACGGCACCATGTTGACTTTAATTTTGATGCCTGCCGCGCTGGCCTGGGTCATGCCGTCAAGCACAGTGAGCAAATCACCGCCACGGGCAATGGTGCGAAATGCCAAGGGGTCTAAGGTGTCGAGAGAAACATTAAGCCGACGAATATTGGCATCCACCAGCAGCGGCAGTTTGCGAGCCAGCAGTTGGCCATTGGTTGTCAGGCTGATTTCGTCGAGACCCAACTGCCCGATCTGAGCCATGAAGGTCTCCAGTTTTGGACTGACCAGAGGCTCGCCACCCGTGATACGCAGACGTTCAATGCCCGCGGCCTCAATCAGGTACGCCACGCCACTCGCCATGGCGTCCGCCGACAACTCATCCTGCGCGGCCACTAAGCGCTTACCATTTGGCACACAGTAAGTGCAGGCGTAATTGCAGGCAGAGGTCAGGCTGATCCGCAGATTGCGAAAACGCCTGCCTTGACGGTCAACGATCATGAATGGCTCCGGCAAAAAAAGGTGGACCGCTAAAACCTGACTCACACATCAATTTTTAGCAAGGCCTATGCCCGAGTATATTACTGGGACTCTTAACAGTTCATTGACTACCTGCAACCATAAAGCCCCCGAATGGCTTAAATGCTGGGCGGGGTATCGGTATCACGCTTGCGCTTGTTGCCCATGCGCACGCCAATATCCATCAGGAATTGAAAGAAGCCTTCCTGATCTTCGAGTACATTGCTCCAGAACGGCGAGTGATACAGCGCTACGGCGCCATGCACCAACGCCCAGGACGCGCAGAAGTGGAAATAAGGAGGCACGTCTTCAAGCTTGCCTTCGTTAATCCGGCCTTCAATCAACAACGTGAGGCGCTCAAAGTTGGAGGCACGAATCTTGTGCAACTCAACGACCATTTCCGGCACCTGGTTGCCCTTGACTACCTTTTCTTCCAAGCGATCAAACAACCGGTACCGTTGTGGATCACGCATACGGAACTCAAAGTAAGCACGGGATAAAGCTTCCTTATCCTTGTCGACGTCGGCAGAGTGCAGCAACTCATTCAAATCCCGCTCATAATCGAGCATCAAGCGCAGATAAATCTCCGCTTTCGACTTGAAATGCTTATAGATAGTGCCTTTGCCGATACCCACGGCATCCGCGATCATCTCGACGGTGACACTGTCTTCACCTTGATCGAGGAACAGCTTTAGCGCGGTATCGAGAATTTCTTGCTCGCGGCGACGAAACTCACGGACCTTACGAGGTTCTTTCTGCATAAGAAAAGGTCTGTTGGGGGGTCAAAATCGAAGCCGCGTATTATGCCTAACTTGTGCCAAATTGCACGGATCATCCGACATGTCTACGTTTCTTGATGAATTTACACAGGCTCCAGGCCTGCGATATCTAAACCACGCGGCGGTCGCTCCCTGGCCAAAACGCGCCGCAACCGCCGTCACTCGCTTTGCTCAGGAAAACGTTTTACTGGGCGCGCGCGACTATCCTGATTGGATGATAGTTGAACAACGCCTTCGTGAACGCCTGATGCGTCTAATGAATGCACCGTCGACCGATGACATTGCACTGGTCAAAAACACGTCGGAAGCGCTGTCATTCGTCGCCTTTGGGCTGGACTGGAAGAGCGGCGATCAAATCGTCATTAGTGACGAAGAGTTTCCTTCCAACCGAATCGTCTGGGAGGCGCTAAAGCCTCAAGGCGTTGAAGTCATTCAGGTCAGCCTTAAGGGCGACAACCCGGAAGCGGCATTGCTTGCGGCGTGCGGTCCTCGTACACGGCTGTTATCGATTAGTGCTGTGCAATTCGCTACAGGCCTGCGTCTTGATCTCGAAGTGCTTGGCCAAGGGTGCAAAACACGTAATGTATTGTTCTGCATCGATGCCATTCAGCACTTGGGCGCCCTGCCCTTCGATGTTCAAGCAAGCCAATGCGACTTTGCGATGGCCGACGGCCACAAGTGGTTGCTGGGCCCGGAGGGCCTGGGGGTGTTTTACTGCCGCGCCGAATTGCGACCACAGTTGAAGCTAAATGAGTTTGGCTGGCACATGCTGGAACATATGGGCGATTACAACCGCACCACTTGGGAACCTGCTCTGTCTGCGCGTCGTTTCGAATGCGGCAGCCCGAATGTGCTGGGTAGTATGGCGCTGGAAGCCAGCCTTTCTTTGCTTGAGGAGGTAGGCATGGAACACGTCGGCAAGGCTATTGCAGAGCGCGTGCTGTGGCTCGAAGAAGGATTGAGCTCTATTCCCGGCGCTCGCCTGCACACGTCGAAAGACCCTAAGCGACGTGCAGGCATTCTGTCGTTCAGCCTTGATGGCGTGGAAAACTCAGCGCTGTTCGAGCGACTTAAGCAACATCAGGTGGTATGCGTACAACGGGGGCCTGGCATTCGTTTCTCCCCACATTTCTATACAGAGTCGCGGGTGATTGAGGAGACGTTGGCTTTGGTACGCGAACTAGCAGCGCGGTGAGAACCCAATCAAAGCGTCGATATTCCAAATCCGTTTAAAGAATAGTGTGGATTGGGCTGGACGCGCGGCAATCATGACCAATACTTAACTCGTTGGCGCGGCATCTCCCCCAAGTGGCGCGCCAATGAGGGTACCAATGGATCGCGTACCTTTGTTTACTCCTAATGGTCTTAACCCGGATTCACCCCCCAGAACCCGGGTTTTTTTTGCCTGTGTTTTACACACAGTAAAGATACAACCTCGCCCTCCCTGTGTTTGGAGGAAGTGTAGATGTCAGCGCTTCAGATGAGCCAGCGGAAACAGGCGGGCGAAGTTTTCGGTGGTCTGCTCGGCGAAGCGCTCATAGGACTCGCCGCGCAGCATCGCCAGAAACTCAGCGACCTCCCGCACATATTGAGGCAGGTTCGGCTTGCCCCGGTAAGGTATAGGCGCAAGGTAAGGTGAGTCGGTTTCTACCAGCAAACGATCAACGGGAACTTGGCGCGCCACGTCACGCAACGCGTCGGCGTTGCGGAAGGTGACGATCCCGGACAGCGAGATATAAAAACCCAGGTCCAGTGCCGCTTTGGCCATCGCCCAGTCCTCAGTGAAACAATGCAACACTCCGCCCTGTGGCAAGGCCGCTGCACGCATCAAATCCAGGGTGTCGGCGCGAGCGCCTCGGGTGTGGACGATCACCGGCTTGCCCGTCAGATTGGCCGCCTCAAGGTGCAAACGAAACGATGCCTGTTGAAGCTGCGCAGCTTCGGGCTCGTAGTGATAGTCGAGACCGGTTTCGCCGATGGCGACTACCCTCGGATGGTTGAGCTCCGCCAATAACCAGTCCAGCGCAGGTGCCGTGCCCGGTTGCAGGTCAAGCGGGTGAACGCCGACCGAGCAATCCACATCGTCATAGCGATCAGCCAAGGCTTTTACCGCACCGGCGTTTTCGGCGCTGACGCCGATGCACAGAAAATGCCCGACACCCCGCGCCCGGGCGGCATCCAGGGCAGCGTCCAGTGAACCTGCATGTTCAGCGAGGTCGAGACGATCGAGGTGACAATGGGAATCTACAAGCATGAAGGAGGCTACAACTACATCGTATGAGTGGGACGGTCGGACTTAAGAGCACCGGCCAGATACGTTTCGATTTTATTGCGTGCAGCGTTATCACCGTCGTTGAATTGAACGCCAACCCCGGCAGCCCGATTGCCTTGGGCGCCTTTGGGGGTGATCCAGGTAACTTTGCCCGTTACCGGAATTTTTTCCGGCTCGTCCATCAGGTTAAGCAGCATGAATACCTCGTCACCCAGCTTGTAGCTCTTGCTGGTCGGGATAAACAAACCGCCATTCTTGATAAAGGGCATATACGCCGCGTACAACACCGACTTGTCCTTGATGGTCAGAGACAGGATGCCATTACGTGGACCGGGGTTCAGCGGCAAATTCATTGCAACTCCTTTAGGGGAAGTGATCCTGCAGCAGGAGTCTACCCCTGTCCGGGCAAGCCTGCCCACTGCACCAGCAAGGCTTCGAGCAATAAAACGCGGTTAAGGTTTGATTTGGACATAACCTTTTGCCGTTGCGCCAGCACCCAATCCTGAATGCTGAGCACTTTGTCCTGCCTGGTTTTTTGCGCCAAGTACTGCAAAACCTTGCGCATATCATCCAAACCGAGACCAGCTTCATCCTGGGTCAGTTGATAACGCAGGATCAATAGCGCCCAACCGGTGAACCAGTCAAACAACAACAACAACGGAATATCTTTCCAGCCTTCGGCCAACTGAGTCGGTGATTGCTGCTGTTTAAGGAGTTTTTTCACACCGTCGACCACCAGCGCCCGCTGCTCACGAACCCCTTGGGTATTCAGACTGACTGCCGCCAGAGGCGATCCTGCGGCCAGCGTGAGCAACTCGGCACGCTCGTCTTCAGAGCAGTCAGGTAAAGCTGTGGCCAACCACTGCAAGCTCACCGCCCTACTTGGCAGCGGGCAGGCCTGCTGCACGCAACGGCTCCTGACAGTAGGCAACAATCGACTCGACTGATGACTGATCAGTAACAGGACGGTATTACCGGAGGGTTCTTCAAGGCTTTTCAGCAAAGCGTTGGCAGCATTGACGTTCATCGACTCTGCCGGCTCGATCAACACTACTTTGCGACCACCCATTTGTGCGGTCTGCACTACAAAGCTCACCAGATCGCGGACCTGATCAACTTTGATCGCCTTGTCCGCCTCTTCTGGCTCCAGTACGTAGTGATCGGGATGAGTGCCCGCAGCTAAAAGCAGGCATGACTTGCACTGACCACAAGCATTCAAACCTGCGGGCCGCTGGCACAGCAAGCGAGCCACCAACCGTTGCGCCAATGCTCGCTTGCCGATGCCTACAGGACCGTGCAGCAAATAAGCATGCGCATGCTCGGTACGCCCGGCCATCTGCTGCCAGAGGCCTTCCTGCCAAGGATAGGCTTCAGCCACGGCATAGCTCCAAAAGTTCAGGCAGCAGGTCATCGAGTGACTGCTGAACTTCGGACAACGCCAATGCTGCGTTCACCAGTCGATAGCGCGCAGGATTAGCGCCCGCGCGATTCAAATACGTACTGCGCACAGCATCAAAAAAACCCCGGCCTTCCTGCTCGAAACGGTCAAGTCGGCCACGGGCTGTTGCTCGGGCCAATCCGATTTCCACTGGCAAGTCGAACACCACGGTCATATCAGGGCGCAGATCACCTTGAACGAACGCTTCCAGCGCCGCAATCCGGTCATGGGACAAACCTCGGCCGCCGCCCTGATACGCGTAGGTCGCATCGGTAAACCGGTCACACAGCACAACGGCTCCGCGTGCCAGTGCGGGACGAATAACCTCAGCCAAGTGCTGGGCTCTGGCGGCGAACACCAGTAACAACTCCGTATCAGCATTCATTGACTCGTCGCTGGGCGCCAGTAACAGCTCGCGTATTCGCTCTGCCAACGGCGTGCCACCCGGTTCGCGGGTCAGCACAACATCGACACCTTGCGCACGCAGACACTGGGCGAGGTATTCACGATTGGTACTTTTGCCCGCGCCTTCGGGACCTTCCAAGGTAATAAACAGGCCAGTCACAGGCAGTCCTTCATCATGTTCATTGTGGCTTTTGCTCGTCTTTTTCGACCGGTACGGCAATCGGAGCGGCGTCGTCGGGTTGAGGCCTGGGCTCGGAGTTGGCTTCGGGCTTGGCATCAGCCTCGGGCTTTAGTTCAGGTGCAGGCTCAAGCCTGGATTCCATGGTCGGCGTGATAGCGGGAGCAACAACGGGGGCTGGACTGGAGCGGTAATCTGCTCGCCTTTTGAGCTGAAACTCACGGACCGCGCTGTTATGCGATTCCAGATCATCCGAGAACACGTGGCTGCCGTCGCCTCGTGCCACGAAATAGAGGCTGCTGCCAGCCACCGGATTAAGCGCAGCGTGGATCGCTTCACGCCCCACTAACGAAATTGGCGTGGGTGGTAACCCGGAAATAACATACGTGTTGTACGGTGTTGGTTCCTTCAAGTACGCACGAGTCAGCTTGCCGGTGTAGCGCTCGCCGAGGCCATAAATCACCGTAGGATCAGTCTGCAACAACATGCCTATATGCAGACGGCGGACAAATACACCGGCGATTTTTCCGCGTTCTTGAGGAACGCCGGTTTCTTTCTCAACCAATGACGCCATGATCAAGGCCTGATACGGATCGACGTAGGGCACATCTGCGGCGCGCCTGGCCCATTCGTCGGCCAGCACCTCGTCCAGACGGTTGTACGCCTGCTTGAGCATGTCCAGATCGCTCATCCCAAGCACGTACCGATAGGTGTCTGGAAAGAAACGACCTTCGGGAAACACATTGGGGTGCCCGAGCTTGCTCATCAACTCACTGTCGCTCAGCCCCGCCAGCGCTTGCTCAAGCTTGACCTGTTTTGCCAGTGCAGACCGAACCTGACGAAAATTCCAACCCTCGACCAGGGTCAGGCTGTATTGCACCACTTCGCCGCGCGCCCACAGGTCTAGAAGCCCCCGTGCATCCATGCCGGGCGTCATACGATATTCACCGGTGTGGAACGACTGGCCGGCTAGGTTAAAGCGCCAATAAAGGCGTAACCAAAACGCATCCTTGATCACGCCGTCAGTTTCCAGGCGATTGAGCACTCCGGTAGGCGTGGAGCCTGCCGTGACGTCCAGCAGTTGTTCCTGAGTGACATTCAAGGGTTGCTTGAGGGCAACATTCTGCTCCCAGGCAAAAAACCCCAGGAGTAAACCCGCAAGAAGCAGGCCCCCTTCAAACACCACCAACAATTTACGAATCACTGATCAAACATCCAAGAGCGCGCGGGCGATGCCCTGCAGTTTACGGGTGAGTGGACCAACCGGCCAGTTCAGCTGCGCAAACTCCCGTACGGGCCATACGCCGTAAACGCTGTTGCACACAAAAACCTCGTCTGCCTGTTCCAGGTCGTGAATACCTATGTCGCGGACCTCGGTGACGATGCCCAAGGTTTGTGCTTGCGCCAATAGCTCGGCGCGCATTACTCCTGCCACACCGCAACGACTTAGATCGGCCGTGACCAGAACGTCGTCAGCGATCAAAAACAGGTTGCTGTAGACACCCTCAATGAGGCGTCCCGAGGTGTCATACATCAGCCCTTCGGCAAAGGCGCTGTCGTGCCATTCACTGCGGGCGAGGACTTGCTCCAGTCGATTGAGGTGCTTAAGCCCCGCCAACAGCGGCTGCTCGGACAGGCGGGTGACGCAGGCAAACAGGCTCACCCCCTGGTCGGCATGAGCCGCAGGATAAGGCGAAGGAGGATAGCCCTGAATAATACGTCGCGGACGAGCAAGGGGCGCGGGCGCATAACCACGCAGACTATCGCCACGGGTGACAATCAGTTTCATGACGCCGCGGCCCAACTGAGCGGCAAACGCCAGCAACTCACTGCGAATCAATGCTTGATCGGCAGCGATTTTCAAACGGTCGCAGCCCAGCTTCAATCGCGCCAGATGACGTTCGATCAATAACGGCCGTCCCGCCTTGACGGCGATGGTTTCAAATAACCCATCACCATAAGCCAAACCTCGATCCGTAATGGACAGAGCGTCTGCCGGCCGACCGTCGATCCAGCTCAACATCAATCAGCGAACCGGCGAAAGACCAACGAACCGTTAGTGCCGCCAAAACCAAAGGAATTGGACACCGCAACGTCGATTGGCATCGGCTTGGCCTCATGCGGCACGAAATCCAGGTCACAGCCTTCGTCTGGCTGATCGAGATTGATGGTCGGCGGTGCAACCTGATCATTGATCGCTAAAATACTGAAGATAGCCTCGACGGCGCCTGCTGCGCCGAGCAAGTGACCCGTCATCGACTTGGTAGAACTGACCGCCAGTTTGTAGGCATGGTCTCCAAATACTGTTTTGATCGCCGACGCTTCTGCCAGATCGCCCGCCAGAGTCGAGGTGCCATGGGCGTTGATGTACTGCACCTCATCAACGTTGAGCTTGGCATCACGCAGTGCATTAGCAATACAACGTGCCGCACCCGCCCCGTCTTCCGGTGGTGAGGTCATGTGATAAGCGTCGCCGCTCATGCCGAAACCGATCAGCTCAGCATAAATTGTTGCGCCCCGCGCTTTGGCGTGCTCAAGCTCTTCGAGTACCAATGCACCCGCACCGTCGGACAGGACGAAACCGTCACGGCCCTTGTCCCAGGGACGGCTGGCGCGAGCAGGATCGTCATTGCGCGTGGACAGAGCCCGAGACGCGCCGAAACCACCCATACCTAAACCGCAGGCGGCCATTTCGGCGCCACCGGCAATCATCACGTCGGCTTCACCGTAGACGATATTGCGCGCCGCCATGCCGATGCAGTGCGTACCTGTGGTACACGCCGTGGCGATGGCATAGTTGGGGCCCTGCGCACCGAGGTGGATCGACAGGAAACCAGAAATCATATTGATGATTGAGCCAGGCACAAAAAACGGAGAAATTTTCCCCGGGCCTTGCTCGTGCAACGAACGGCTGTTGTTCTCGATATTGGTCAGGCCACCGATACCAGCGCCCATGGCAACGCCAATTCGGTCGCGGTTTTCATCAGTAACTTCAAGGCCGGAATTGCGCACGGCCTGGAAGCTGGCAGCCAGCCCGTACTGAATGAACAAATCGAGACGGCGGGCCTCTTTGGCCGCGAGGTACTCCTCGACTTTAAAATCCTTAACCGAACCGCCAAAACGAGTGGTGAAGGCTGAAAGGTCCGTATGCTCGATCAGGCCAATGCCACTACGGCCAGCCAAAATGCCTTGCCAACTGCTCGGCACATCGGTGCCCAATGGCGACAGCATACCCATACCGGTGACTACGACGCGTCTACGCGACACAGCACTCTCCTTTCTTCTAATGACGACACTTTTGATCGATTTTTAAAGAAAAAACCGCACGCCAGCAATGGCAGTGCGGTTTTTCCAGTCAACAACGCAAATTAAAACTATTACGCTTGGTGCTTGTTGACGTAATCGATAGCAGCTTGAACGGTGGTAATTTTTTCGGCATCTTCGTCAGGGATTTCGGTCTCGAACTCTTCTTCCAAAGCCATTACCAGCTCCACGGTATCAAGGGAGTCAGCACCCAAGTCGTCTACGAAAGATGAAGTGTTTTTCACTTCGTCTTCTTTGACGCCCAGTTGCTCAACAACGATTTTCTTGACGCGTTCTTCGATGGTGCTCATACCTTGTTTTAACTCCTAGTGGACAAATTCAGGCAGCTGGCCGGTGGGTAAGTGTAAGAAGAGGTTTTGCGCATTTCAAGCTCAATGCGAAACCTCTCGAACCACACCCGCCTTCCGCCTATTAATAGATTGCAGCTTTATAACGGATTTTAGACCGCTCGTATGACATTTTTTTAAAGCGATCCGTCACATTTAGCTCATGTACATGCCACCGTTTACCGGGATTGTAGCCCCAGTAACGTAGCCTGCACCTTCAGATGCGAGAAAAGCGACCACGTGCGCAATCTCTTGGGCCTGCCCCAAACGCCCTAAAGGAATTTGGTTGATCAACAATTCGCGCTGCGTTTCTGGCAACTCGCGGGTCATATCAGTATCGATAAAACCGGGTGCAACCGAATTCACAGTCACTGCACGGGAGCCGACTTCGCGCGCCAGTGCCCGACTAAAACCTTCCAACCCGGCTTTCGCGGCCGCGTAGTTTACTTGGCCTGCGTTGCCCATGGCACCCACAACTGAACCAATACTGATGATTCGACCCCAACGGGCCTTAGTCATGCCGCGCAAAACACCCTTGGATAGCCGAAACAGGCTATTCAGATTCGTGTCGACAACGTCATGCCACTCGTCATCTTTCATCCGCATTACCAGATTGTCACGGGTGATACCCGCGTTATTGACAAGGATCAACGGTGCGCCAACACGTTCCTGGATCAACGCCAGGGTTGCGGTTACAGATTGGGCATTACACACATCCAGCATCAGCCCAAAGCCTTCGATCCCGTTTTCCTTGAAGGTTGCGCTGATGCGCTCCGCGCCGGATTCAGACGTTGCGGTTCCAACTACAGTCGCTCCGTTGCGTCCCAATTCAAGGGCGATAGCTTGTCCTATACCACGACTCGCACCGGTAACCAGTGCAACTTTACCTTGCAGGCTCATGCAAGCTCTCCTAATCAGGCCAATGCCGCGCGAGTGGCAGCGAAGGCATCTGGGGTATTGAGGTTGTAAGTCGTTACGCCTTCGGCGCAGCGTTTGTTCAGACCCGCAAGTACTTTCCCGGGACCACATTCGACCAACTGGGTAACACCGCTGGCTGCCAAGCTCTGAATGGACTCGACCCAGCGCACTGGCCTGTATAGCTGCTCAAGCAAATTGTGTTTCAGGGTAGCAAGATCAATCGCAGGCGACGCGCTGACATTTTGCACCAGTTGGATCTGAGGCGTCTGCCAGGCAATCGCTTCGATGGATTCAGCAAAGCGCTCTGCAGCCGGGCGCATCAGTTCGCAGTGCGACGGCACGCTCACCGGCAACGGCATCGCGCGCTTGGCGCCACGGGCCTTGCAAGCCTCCATGGCCCGCTCAACAGCGGCAGCAGAACCTGCGATCACCACTTGGCCCGGCGAGTTGAAGTTCACCGCACTGACCACATCACCTTGAGCCGACTCGGCGCACGCCGCCAAGACATCCGCATCCGCCAGACCCAAAATTGCCGCCATACCGCCTTGTCCAGCTGGCACGGCTTCCTGCATCAGCTGGCCCCGACGCTGCACCAACTTGACTGCATCACTCAGGCTCAAGCTGCCAGCCGCTACCAATGCGCTGTACTCACCGAGGCTATGCCCCGCGACAAACACAGGGCGAGCGCCATTTTCAGCCAGCCACAGGCGCCAAAGCGCCACGGAGGCGGTCAGGATTGCCGGCTGCGTCTTATCTGTTTGATTGAGTTGCGCCTCGGGGCCTTGCTGAGTCAACGCCCAAAGGTCGTAGCCCAGCGCTACGGAAGCTTCAGCAAATGTGTCCAGAATCAGTGGGTAATGCGCGCCCAACTCGGCCAACATGCCGAGGGACTGCGAGCCTTGACCCGGAAAAACGAACGCGAGGGATGCAGACATTAAACAAGCCCCTAATAATATGTCGTCGAAAAATATGCACCTGATCGACCAGGCACACTAACGCTTGGCTACATTGATGGACAATTGGATGAATAACCTGTCGCAAGCGTCACATCGCCATCAAGGAGCGTGACACACAGCAGTCTAGAGCAGCTCCTCTAGACGCCCACTTAACCGTTGAGGAAGATCTTCCTGAATTTCGATCAATGCCCGCTGAATAGCGCTTTGAAAGCCTTGCACGCTCGCAGATCCATGACTTTTGACGACTATCCCATGCAAGCCCAGAAAACTGGCCCCGTTATGGCGAGCGGGCGCAAGATCAGCCCGTAATCGCTTGAGCATTGGCAGCGCCATAGCACCCACTACTTTGGTGAACACGTTCTGCGTGAACAATGCTTCAATACGCGCACCTATCATCGTCGCCAAGCCTTCGCTTGACTTGAGCAGAATATTGCCGACAAAACCGTCACATACCACGACATCCGCCTCGCCCCGATAGACGCCATCGCCTTCGACAAAACCGACGTAATTCAACCCCGGTGACGCATGCAACAAACTCGCTGCCAGTTTGACCTGCTGATTGCCTTTGATGTCCTCTGTACCGATATTGAGTAGAGCTACCCTGGGCCGCGTGACACCCAAAGCCTCAGCTGCAACTGACCCCATCACTGCAAATTGATGAAGATTCTCAGCACTGCAATCAACGTTTGCCCCCAAATCCAGTAGCTGGCAATAGCCCCGCTGGGTTGGAATAGCTGCGACCATAGCCGGCCGATCAATACCCGGCAACGTCTTGAGCACGAAACGCGACAACGCCATTAGCGCCCCCGTGTTTCCTGCACTGACACACGCATGGACCTGACCACTGGCAAGCAATCCAAGTGCAACGCGCATTGAAGAGTCGGGTTTACCGCGCAACGCCTGAGAGGGACGTTCGTCCATGGAGATCACTTCAGTAGCGTTTAAAACACGCAGACGTGAGCGATCCACACCGGAATGGCGGGCAATCAATTCTTCAATAAGGGGGGCTTGACCGACGAGGATCAGGTGCAGCGAGGGTGTTGCGACCAAACAAGCAATGCAGGCCTGCACAATGTTGCGGGGACCGAAGTCCCCACCCATTGCGTCAATCGCGATGATCGAAGCGGACAAGTAATTACTCGTCAGCGCCTTTATCGATCACTTTGCGACCACGGTATACGCCTTCTGGCGATACGTGGTGACGCAGGTGAATTTCACCCGTGGTTTTTTCTACAGACAGAGTGCTAGCCGTAAGGGCGTCGTGCGAACGACGCATGTCACGGGCAGAGCGGGATTTTTTGTTCTGCTGAACAGCCATAATTAATTAACTCCTAAACGTTTGGGTCACGCTTTAACTGCGCCAATACACTGAACGGGTTGGACCGCGTTACCTCGTCCTCGCTCGACTCGGACACTTGATTGTCCGCCGGCTGCTGGCATTCTTGCGGATCATGAGCAGGCACAATGGGCAAGGCAAGCAAAAGCTCTTCCTCGATCAATGCCAGCAGATCCAATGGATCTTCGCCCAGTTCCAGCACGTCATAACCTTTCGGTAACGACTGGGTATTCGCACCCTCTTTCACCACAGCGTAACTGCACTCACTGTGGATCGGCAGGGTGACCAGCTCAAGACAACGCTGGCAAACCATTTTGACTTCGACGTCGATTGAACTGTGAATTACCACAGATCTACGCTCGTCGCGCTCAAAAACGAACTTCGCCTGCACCGTACCGAGGGTATCGGAAAGCGGGTCGCAGAGCCTCTCCAAATCAGCCAGCGGTACTTCTCCCTGAAGAGTAGTGCCACGATCAGCTAATTTGCGCGGGTCAACGTGAGGTGGAATCGGGTCATTCAACATAGGCGCAGCATTCTAGGGATGAGGCACCCCTCTGTCAAAGGAAATTCAACGCTGTGCGTATCCGTAGTCGCTGATTACAATCAACTTTCACTCAAGGAGAACTTAATGCTCCCCCTGCTACTTGCCTCCAGCTCACCCTACCGCCGCGAACTACTCACCCGCCTGCGGCTTCCGTTCACCTGCAGCTCGCCAGACATCGACGAAAGCCGGCACGCTGGCGAACCCGCCATTGATCTGGTCCAGCGCCTGGCCCGCGAGAAAGCTCAAGCCTTGGCGGGCAGCCACCCCGATCATTTAATTATCGGTTCGGACCAAGTGGCAGTGCTCAATGGGAACGTCCTCGGCAAGCCCCACACCTTCGAGCGAGCGCTGGAGCAATTATCAGCGGCGAACGGCAACAGCGTGACCTTCCTGACTGGCTTGGCGCTGCTGAACAGCCTTACCGGACACTGCCAGGTCGACTGCGTGGCGTTTACCGTCCACATGCGCACGCTGGATCAACCCAGCCTCGAACGCTACCTGTACGCCGAACAACCCTACGACTGCGCAGGCAGCTTCAAAGCCGAGGGGTTAGGGGTAGGCTTGTTTCAGAGCACCGAAGGCAGCGACGCCACTAGCCTGATCGGCTTGCCACTGATTCGCTTGGTCGACATGCTGCTGATTGAAGGGGTAAGCATTCTGTAGGAGTGTCTCCTACAGAAGTAGAAAACCCGACCATAAGGTCGGGCTTCAATTAGCGCAGCGACGGCCCCTGGAAGCCCATCCACATCGCCAATTGATTGGCCATGCTGACACCTAGCTTCTTCGAGAACCGATCAAACGGTGAATCTTCGACGGTGTAGTCGACAATGTCCTTCGCGCCGATCACTTCACGAGCGACGTAACTGGCATTGCCCAGGCCATCAATCAGACCCAACGGCAGTGCTTGCTCGCCGGTCCAGACCAATCCAGAAAACAATTCCGGGTGCTCTTTGTCTTTCAGACGATCGCCGCGCCCTTGTTTGACGCTGGCGATGAACTGACGGTGCGTCGTATCCAGTACGCCTTGCCAGAACAATGTCTCGTCGGCCTTCGGAGGCTGGAACGGATCAAGAAATGCCTTGTGCTCACCCGAGGTGTAAGTCCGACGGTCAACGCCCAACTTATCCATGATCCCGACAAATCCGAAACCGGCAGCCGTCACGCCAATCGAACCCACTAAACTGGCCTTATCGGCATAGATTTGGTCTGCGGCACTGGCGATGTAATAAGCCCCAGAGGCCCCGAGATCACTGATCACCGCATACACCTTGATATCAGGTTTCTCGGCACGCAGGCGACGAATCTCGTCGTAGATGTAACCCGCCTGGACCGGGCTGCCACCCGGACTGTTAATGCGCAGGATCACACCCTTGGTTTTGGAGTCGTCGAATGCCGAACGCAACGCACCGACAATGTTATCGGCGCTCGCAGCCTCTTTGTCAGCAATCATACCCCGCACTTCAATCAATGCAGTGTGAGGGTCGCCCCGCGATCCGCCTTTGCCGAAATCCATTAAAGGTGTAAACACCACCAGCGCGCCTATCAGGTAAGCAAATGTCAGCAGCTTGAAAAAAATGCCCCAGCGCCGCGAACGACGCTGCTCCTGCACGCCTGCGAGCAAGGTTTTTTCCAGCAGCTTCCAACTTCTGTCGTCACCCTTTACGCCCGGAGTTTCAGCGCTGTCGCTTTTCCATTCGTCTGACATGTATTAATTACCTTAAAAAGAATCGCTGCCAGGAGCACTTAACCAACTGCGCAATTCAGAAAACCGTTCGATGGCCAAACGCGGCTTGAACTCAAGTAGTGACGCCAGCGACTGCGCTCCGTAACCCACTGCAACTGAATCCATACCCGCGCTATGCGCCATCAACAAATCGAAGGACGAATCCCCCACCATGAGCGCCTCATCGGACGCGACGCCGCAATGCTCAAGAATCTCGCGCAACATAAGCGGATCCGGCTTGCTGGCGGATTCGTCGGCGGCACGCGTGATCTCAAAATAATCCTGCCACCCATGAGCTTTCAAGACCCGATCCAGACCACGACGGGATTTCCCCGTCGCAACGGCCATTTGATAGCCTTGGGCGCGAAATGCTGCCAGCGAATCCACCACATCAGCGAACAAGGGCGATGGCTCGGCCTCAAGCGCCAAGTAACTGTCGGCGTAATGCCCACGAAAATTCAACATCTGATCCGAGCTTATATCCGGGTACAGCGTACGAATCGCCTCAGGCAAACCCAGCCCAATGATGCCCTTGATCGCGAAGTCATCACGCACCGGCACATCACACCGACCGGCTGCGACTTGCATAGCCTCGACGATACGACCGATGGAATCGGCAAGGGTGCCATCCCAGTCAAAAATCAGTAGTTTATAGTCAGGGCGCACTCAATCGCTCCACGGTCTTGGCCCACATTTCATCAACAGGCGCTTGAAGTTTTAATTCGCCACCGTCCGGCAATGGCACCGTCAGCATGTAGGCATGCAGGAACAAGCGTTTGCCGCCCAAATCCCGAATTTCCCGACTGAAATCTTCATCGCCATACTTGGTGTCGCCGGCGATGCAATGGCCCGCGTGCAGGGTGTGGACGCGAATCTGGTGGGTACGACCGGTAACAGGCTTGGCCTCAATCATGGTGGCAAAGTCACCGAAGCGACGCAGGACCTTAAAAATCGTCAGTGCTTCCTTGCCCTCTTCGTTGACTTCAACCATACGCTCGCCGGAGCGCAAGTTACTCTTGAGCAACGGGGCGTTGACGCGCTTTTGCGCCGCGGCCCAATTACCGCGAACCAGCGCCATGTAGCGCTTATCAACGCCGTCACCGCGCAGTTGCTCGTGCAAATGCCGCAACATGCTACGTTTTTTGGCGATCATCAACAGACCCGAAGTATCGCGATCCAAGCGGTGCACCAACTCCAGCTCCTTTGCATCCGGACGCATCTGACGAAAGGCTTCGATCACACCGTAATTCAGACCACTACCGCCATGCACTGCAATACCCGCAGGCTTGTTCAGCACGATCAGCGCCTTATCCTCATAAACGATGGCCGCTTCCAGACGCTGTAAAAGGCCTTGTGCCAGCGGAACAGGCTCATCGCGCTCAGGCAGGCGCAACGGCGGAACGCGAATGATATCGCCCCCCTTGAGCTTATACTCAGGTTTGATTCGACCTTTGTTCACCCGCACTTCACCCTTACGCAAAATGCGATAAATCAAGGTCTTAGGCACACCCTTGAGGTAGGTGAAGAGAAAGTTATCGATGCGTTGACCGGCAAGTTCCGGCGCAACCTCAACCAGCTGGACGCCGGAGGTTGGAGGGGCAATATTTGTCATGCCGCAAATCATAACAATTTTTTATGGATTTGAAGCACTTAATGATTACTGCTATAGTCGCGAACGCCGCCAAAAGCGGCCCGGACAGCGGACTAACGGTGTAACCACCGGCCCTGACCATCGCAATTCAAAGGACGCAAGGCCGTCCGACGGGGCTTTCGCTGGATAACGAAGGTCTGAAAACGTAACAAGCGCAGGTGACATGAGGCCCGAAACAAGCCAGATCGCAGGGTTATCACTCGCCTTCTGAGCCCATATCCACGGCCGGTTCACAAAGTGCAGTCGCTTTCAGACGATTCGAGCAAAAGTTTCGGAAATAACGCCTTAAGCCATGACGCGTGACCTTCCTATCGAGGGTTGCGGTAAATGCCAACCCGCTGCGGATTCTGCGCGCGGCAGCACCCGAATTATCAGGGATACGTGTGGGGTGGAGACGCACAACCATTGGACTGTGTAGCACTAGGCCTTATTTAAGACGCTCATATCGTCCACTGCCGATGGTTGATTCCTCCTCCTGACAAAGCTTTTGCTGACAGGGTGTCTTTTGTCACCACAGCAAGCAGGATACGTCGTCGCGACTTCGACCCCTTTGGTTGGAACCTCGCTAGACACTGGAGTGGCCAACCGCTCCTGACGCACCCTGACACCGACCGTGAGAAGTCGTGTGTGCCGAACGCCGTTTCCGGCAGCCCGGAAACCGACGGTACTACATGAAAAGAATGCTAATTAACGCAACTCAACCCGAAGAGTTGCGCGTCGCACTGGTAGATGGCCAACGCCTCTATGATTTGGACATCGAATCCGGTGCGCGCGAGCAGAAGAAGGCCAATATCTATAAAGGCCGGATTACTCGCATTGAACCAAGCCTTGAGGCTGCCTTTGTCGATTTCGGCTCTGAGCGCCATGGCTTCCTGCCCCTCAAAGAAATCTCCCGTGAATACTTCAAGAAAGCGCCTGAAGGCCGCGTAAACATCAAGGACGTCTTGACCGAAGGTCAGGAGGTGATCGTTCAGGTCGAAAAAGAAGAGCGTGGCAATAAGGGCGCAGCCCTGACCACGTTCATCAGCCTGGCCGGTCGTTATTTGGTGCTGATGCCAAATAACCCGCGTGCTGGCGGTATTTCCCGTCGCATCGAAGGCGAAGAGCGCAACGAACTGCGTGAAGCACTGAACGGCTTGATCGCTCCGGCTGACATGGGCCTGATCGTGCGCACTGCTGGTCTTGGCCGCAGCAGCGAAGAGATGCAGTGGGACCTCGATTACCTACTGCAACTGTGGACTGCTATTAAAGAAGCATCCCTTGATCGCTCCGCTCCGTTCCTGATCTATCAGGAAAGCAACGTCATCATCCGTGCCATCCGCGATTATTTGCGCCAGGACATCGGCGAAGTGCTAATCGACAGCGTTGAAGCCCAGGAAGAAGCTTTAACGTTTATCCGACAGGTGATGCCGCAGTACGCCAGCAAGATCAAGCTCTACGAAGACAGCGTACCGCTGTTCAACCGTTTCCAGATCGAAAGCCAGATCGAAACAGCTTTCCAGCGTGTGGTTGAATTGCCTTCCGGCGGCTCCATCGTTATCGATCCAACCGAAGCACTGGTGTCCATCGACATCAACTCGGCGCGCGCTACCAAAGGTAGCGACATCGAAGAAACCGCATTGCAAACCAACCTGGAAGCGGCTGAAGAAATTGCCCGCCAGCTGCGCCTGCGTGACATTGGTGGCTTGATCGTCATTGACTTCATCGACATGACACCCGCCAAAAACCAGCGCGCAGTGGAGGAGAAAGTTCGCGAAAGCCTGGAAGCTGACCGTGCCCGCGTCCAAGTCGGTCGCATCTCGCGTTTTGGCCTACTGGAAATGTCCCGTCAACGCTTACGTCCATCGCTGGGTGAAAGCAGCGGCATCGTTTGCCCGCGCTGCAACGGCACCGGCATCATTCGTGACGTGGAATCGCTATCGCTGGCCATCCTGCGCCTGATCGAAGAAGAAGCCCTGAAAGACCGTACCGCAGAAGTCCGCGCTCAAGTGCCGATTCCGGTTGCGGCTTTCCTGCTCAACGAAAAGCGTAACTCGATCACCAAGATCGAACTCCGCACCCGGGCTCGTATTGTCATTCTGCCTAACGACCATCTCGAAACGCCGCACTTCGAAGTACAGCGCCTGCGTGATGACAGCCCCGAAGCGCACACCAATCAGTCCAGTTACGAAATTGCTGCGGCCGCTGCCGAAGTGGAAGAAGTTGCGCCACCTGCTGCCGCCACCCGCACCCTGGTTCGTCAAGAAGCTGCCGTCAAGACCGCCCCGCCGCGTGCCAACGCGCCGGTACCAGTCGAAGCCTCCGCCCCCGCTGCACCGTCTTTAGCCTTGCCTGAGCCAAGCCTGTTCAAAGGCTTGGTGAAATCCTTGGTCAGCCTGTTTGCGGTCAAAGAAGAACCAAAGGCGGTTGTGGTAGAAAAACCAGCTGCTGAACGCCCTGCCGCACGTAACGACGAGCGCCGTAACGGCCGCCAACAGAGCCGCAGCCGTAACGGCCGCCGTGACGAAAAACCGCGTGAAGAGCGTGCCGAACGAGCTCCACGTGAGGATCGTGCGCCGCGCGAACCCCGTGAAGAAGTCGCAGTTGCAGCCGCACCTCGCGAAGAACGTGCCCCGCGTGCGCCTCGTGAAGAGCGCGCCCCACGTGCTCCGCGTGAAGATCGCAAATCGCGCGAAGATCGCCCGGTGCGTGAATTGCGTGAAGCACTGGACGCCCCTGCTGCCCCTGAAGCCCGTAGCGAAGAACGTCCAGAGCGCGCACCGCGTGAAGAACGCCAGCCGCGCGAGCCTCGTGCACCGCGTGAAGAGCGTCAACCTCGCGTTGAGCAGCCTGCCGTAGCGGTCGCTGAAGACGAAGAAGACGAAGTACTGACCAACGAAGAATTGCAGGATGACAATCAGGATGGCGCCGAAGGCGATCGCCCTCGTCGTCGTTCGCGTGGTCAACGTCGTCGCAGCAACCGTCGCGAGCGTCAACGTGATGCCAACGGTAACGTGATCGAAGGTTCTGAGTCGGAAGGCTCCGAGTCGGAAGACGAAACCCACGCAGAGCCAAGCACCTCTGATCTAGCCGCCGGTCTGGCCGTTACCGCCGCCGTTGCCAGCAGCGTGATCAGCGCGCCAGCCGAAGCCGATGCACATCGCCAAGCTGAACGTGCCACCGCTGCGGTCGAAGCGTACAAAGCGCCAGTGGTAGAAGCACAGGTTGTCGAGGCGCCAGTCGCTCAGGAACCAGTGTTTGAAGCCCCCGTCGTTGAAGCGCCAGTGGCTCAGACTGCACCGCACGTCGAAGCAACCCCAAACGTTGAAGTCCAGTACACGCCACGTGAAGAAGTTGCTGCTGTGCAACACCCCGCTGTCGCCGCTCAATCCGAGCTGTTCAGCACGCCTATTGGCGAGCAAGTTGCCGCATTCAACAAGCCTGCGGCGCACGAAGAGGTTGCGGCCACTGACTCTGCGCAAGTGCCGACTCAAGCTCCTGCTACCCCGGTAGTCGCAGAAGTACCGGTTGAACAGCCTGCTCCGGTTGCAATTGCTGCGCAAAACGAACTGCCACAAGCAGTTGATACAGCGATTGAGGCACCGACTGTTACGACCAGCAGCACAGGCCGCGCACCGAACGATCCTCGTGAAGTGCGTCGTCGCAAGCTTGAGGCCGCGCGCCTGCAGAAAGAAGCTGAAGAAGCAGCTGCCAACGCTCCCCAGGTTGTTGCCACTGTTGAACCCGCTCCAATTGCTGAAGTCGAGCCGACCCAGCATTTCGCAAGCACCCAACACACTTCCACCGAAACCCCAGCACCGGTGATTGATGAAAATCTTCGCTCAGCTGAAGAAGTAGTGCGGCATCACCCAGAAGCATTGGAAGAAAGCAAAGAGCCTAAACCGCTCGCTTAATCCCCGCTGACGAAACGCCCCCGTTTGCGCAAGCACACGGGGGCTTTTTTATGTCTCGAAAATCCACGCACAAGTCCTGTCAACGTAACCGTCCGGCCAACATATCTCCTGATCCCGAAGGCAAAGGCGATGGTGCCCACCTAATGTGTAATGTGACCCCAAAAAAATTGGACGATTTTTCTATCCTCTACCGGCCTGAGCACTGTGCTCAGCAGGACTATGGGTCTGTGATAACTGCGAAATGCTATTCAGGCGCCGGTTCCGCCACAATCATTGACAAAAGTTTTCCGACAGCAAGGCGGCTAGCGCATGTCATGAGCGCGAAATTCAACGACCTCTACCGCTTATCCAGAAATCGCTTTTGGTCGAGCGGGCTTGCCCAACGCCCTCTCGACCTTACGCGATAGGTCGGCGACTGTGGTATGCACTTGCAGCCGCGCCGCAGAACAAACCCGCAACACTTTGCAAGACGACTCAGTTCCCGGGAGGTTTACCACCTCACCAAAAATTTGGCTCCTACAGAGGGATGAACTCTGTAAGAGCTGGTTTGTTCAAAGAGTGAAGCAAAGAGCTGTTACTGCGACATCGGGGCCTTGGCCGGGTCCTTGCTCATGGTGCCTTTCTTCATGGCGCCTTTCTTCATGGCGCCTTTAGACATGTTGTCATTGCTCATGGTGCCTTTTTTCATGGCACCTTTTTTTGACATGTTCATGTCGTCTTTGGTCGGGGCAGCTTGTTTCGCTGGATCGTCATTCAAATTGTCTTGGGCAGCGCTGTTTTGGCTGATGCTGTTTTTCTTCATCACGTCCTTGGACATGGTGCTTTTGCTCATGGGATTGCCGATGGTGGTATCGGCCGCGGAGGCGCTGCCAACAGTACCCAACCCCACGCACATGGACAATACGAATACAGATAATTTTTTCATGAAAATTTACCTTTGATCGTTAGTTTGGAAAGACGTACAGCGGGCTGCACGCCCTTGGTTATTCGCTAACTGACTCCATTTTTAAGCGCTCGCGGTAACTAAGTCCTCACCCAGACTTCGATTAAATGTGATAACTCGTTTCCACTTATACGGTCAGATTCTTTGGGCCGTTAAAGATTCAGAATATATTCGGCTTGCCGAATCGTCAGGGTGACGATAATTAACGTTGGCCATTGGCATCTCGAATTGGTCCTTGGCCTCACTATTGGCCGTAACGCAGTTGGTGGCGAACGGCATGTCTTCGCCGATCGGCCACCTGCCGGCGAGGTGCGTGTAATGATCCAGCACGCGGGGTGAAGAATGGTGTGGGCTACAATTTGACGAGAAAGATACTGAACTGCGCCCCAAATGTTGGACACCCATCCAACTACCGGGGTGTTTTTCATGGGTAAATATTCAACGC
>NZ_JASJVL010000029.1:0-46102 GCF_035019745.1 Pseudomonas sp. 10S5 | reverse complement strand
AACTGCGTTGAATATTTACCCATGAAAAACACCCCGGTAGTTGGATGGGTGTCCAACATTTGGGGCGCAGTTCAGAAATTCATAACCCCTGTGGGAGCCCACTTATTCGCGAAAGCGATTTATCAGGCCAACTGATCTGCCGTTGCCGGCACAATCAAAATCCCCGCCCGCAAGCCGTTCTTGACCATGGGATTAGGGAAGATGATTCGTGCACCCTGCTCTTCAACCACCCAGTGGCTGTCGGCCAGGTCATGGGCTAATACAAAACCCTGCTCCAACTCCGAAAAATTCTCGACGTCCGCAGGCAAATTAAGCTGAAACGCATCGCTGTGCTTGATGATTTCCCGCGCAACACTAAAGAGCTGCAACCCCGTCAACGAGACATCTTCGAGCGCTGGCTCTGTGCCTTCGATCAGCTCTGTCAGGCATATTTTCAGCGACGTCAGATTGACCTGCTGGTTATGCCCAAACGGCCGAGCCTTGCCGAGTTCCAACGTGAAGGACTCAGCATCCAATTTCTCGTAGGTGTAAGCACTGAACACGATGGACGATTTGTTTTGCAGCAATACGGCCTGCATACCGGCAGCCTGTAAGCGCGCCAATTCACGGCGTGAATGCTGGCGGCCTTCTTTCCAGGGGTAGAGCGCGAATTGTTCGATCTTCGAACCGCGAATCGCCGTGTGCAGGTCGTAATGCAGACGATATCGGTTCGGCAGACTGAAAAAGCTGGCGGCCAGACGCTCCAGCTCAAACGCGCGAAGCGCCTCGACGCCGCTGACTTGTTGATGTCGACCGTTAAATAGCCTGTTTACATCCTGCTCAATGTAGCGTTCACCCCGCCGCATGGCTTCAGGGTTACCGAACAGAAACAGAATACGCGCCCGAGGCTTCATATCACCGCGAGCAATTTCCCGAAGCAATTGATCCAGCAGCTCAATGGGCGCAGTTTCATTGCCATGAATACCGGCAGACAGCAGCAAATCCATGCCGTTGTCCGACGCGTCGGGCGGACGAACTTCAAGCGCCCCCTCACTGAGCCAACGCATGCGCACGCCATCGACCGTCAGTTGAGTTTTTTCCGCTGGTTCGCGACCGGCCAGCGTCAGTTCCAGCAGCTTGCCGAGAGCGAGCATAGTCGTGCACCTAATTGAGCAACGTCAAAGACGATTGTTTCAGTCGTGATTGCAGTCAGCACCGTGAACGTGTTCTTCGCCGTCGCCGACGTCTGCCGGCTCCATTTCCAATTGCAGGCTCACCAAATTAGTTGCCAGCGGACGCAGCAAGAGATTGGCGTATTCCGCATCGCCTTCTTCAACGTCCACGCCGATCAATAACTGACCACGGCCATCGTGCTGAATCCACAGCTCCTTGCCCTGCCACAGAACCGCAACGCGGGTACACGTAGTTTCCAGCTGGGTGCCGTCAGTGTCTTCCAAGATTAACTGTAGGGTGTCGCTCATGATTCAAGTGCTCTTTAAAAGAATTGAAAGTCAATTGAGTTGAAAAGGATAGACCGAACCCAGTTTAAGCAGCTGAGTCAATTCATCCAGTGCAGTACGGCACTCGACTAATAATGTTGGATCAGCAAGGTCGCTTTCGCTCATGCGGTCGCGGTAATGCTTTTCGACCCAGTGGGTCAAGGTGTCGTAAAGCGGCGCGGTCATGATAACGCCTTGATTCACAGCTGCCAGTTCGGTTTCGTTCAGGGCGACGCGTAAACGTAAGCATGCCGGACCGCCACCGTTCTGCATGCTTTGCTTAAGGTCGAAGACCTTCACTTCAGCTACCGGGCCTTCATCGGCCAGCAGGCGCTGCAAATATTGCCAGACACGCTCGTTGCTGCGGCACTCTTCGGGAACGATGAGCAACATCGATCCATCGGCACGCGACAGCAACTGACTGTTAAACAGGTAAGACCTCACGGCATCTTCTACCGCGACTTCAGCCCGTGGCACACAGATCGCCTGAAAACGGCCGCCGCGACGGCTAAGTTTATCGTGCAGCTCAGCCAGCATGTGCTCGGTATTGAGGAACGCGTCCTGGTGATAGAACAACACTTGGCCGTTACCCACGGCAATCACGTCGTTATGAAACACACCCTGATCGATCATCGCGGGATTTTGCTGAGCAAAAACGACACCTTCCTCGCTCAAGCCATGCAAACGCACCACTGCCTGCGAAGCTTCAAGGGTTTGTCGCGCCGGGTATTTTTGCGGCACAGGATAACGAGTATCGAACGCACTGCGCCCGAACACGAAAAACTCGACGCCGGGTTGTCCGTAATCATGGCAAAAACGCGTATGGTTTGCCGCGCCTTCATCGCCGAACTGCGCCACGGCAGGTAGCGCCGCGTGGTGCGCAAAGTGCTGCACATTAGCGAACATTGAGCCCAGTAATCGACTCGTTGTCGGATGCTCGATGCTGCGGTGATATTTGCAATTAAGATTAGCGGCGGTGAAATGCACACGACCATCGGCGGTGTCGGCACTTGGACTGACCGTCGCAGCATTGGCTACCCACATGCTCGATGCCGAGCAGCTGGCGACTAGCAAAGGCATGGCGTTTTTAGCCGCTTTTTCGATCACTTGGGCGTCATCGCCGGTAAATCCCAGGGCGCGCAACCCGGCCAGGTCCGGACGTTCTTGAGGTGCTAGAACGCCTTGGGCATAACCCATTTCCATCAGCGCTTTCATCTTTGCCAAGCCCTGCAGCGCCGCTTCTTTGGGATTGGAAGACTGCTGGCAGTTACTTTGCGACGCGACATTGCCGTAGGACAAGCCGCCGTAGTTATGGGTCGGGCCCACTAAACCGTCAAAATTGACTTCATAGGATTTCATCGGCAAGGCTCCGTGAATTTGTTTTTATGGCGACGCCCCCCTGTGGAAGCAGGCTTGCCCACTCCACAGTTATGTTGCGCATTACGAGAGCTTAATGCCCGGCGTCAATGTCCCGGGCAAACTGATCCGCGACGCTTCCAGTGATGCCACCGGATAGGAGCAATAATCGGCGGCGTAGTAGGCGCTGGCGCGGTGATTGCCCGAGGCGCCAATCCCGCCAAACGGAGCGCTGCTAGCGGCGCCGGTCAATTGCTTGTTCCAATTGACAATGCCTGCCCGACTTTCCAGCCAAAACTGCTGATAACGCGCTTCGGAGTCGGACAACAAACCGGCGGCCAGGCCAAATTCAGTGTTGTTGGCTTCGGCGATGGCCGCCGCAAAATCAGCGTAGCGGATCACTTGTAACAGCGGCCCGAACAGCTCCTCATCCACACGGTCAGTTACGTCACTGACGTCGAGTATCCCCGGCGTGAGCAATGCGGCATTCGCCTGCGGCTGAGTCATTTCCAACAACGCCACCGCCCCATTGGCCAAAAGTAACTCTTGGGCATCAAGCAACGCTCGCGCCGCACCCAATGAAATGACCGAACCCATGAACGGCGCCGGTTGCTTATCGAACTCACCGACCTCGATAGTCGCGGTCACTGCCACCAACCGCGCAAGCAATGCATCGCCCCACGCACCTTCGGGTACCAGCAATCGACGGGCGCAGGTACAGCGTTGCCCGGCAGAGATGAAGGCAGACTGAATTATCGTGTACACGGCTGCTTCAATGTCTTCGACGTGATCAACGATCAGCGGGTTGTTGCCACCCATTTCCAGCGCGAGGATCTTGTCTGGGTGCCCGGAAAATTGTTGGTGCAACACATTACCGGTGCGACTGGAACCGGTGAAAAACAAGCCGTCGATACCAGGGTTCGCCGCCAACGCTACACCGGTTTCCCGAGCGCCTTGCAGCAAGTTCAGTACCCCCTCGGGCAAACCGGCTTCGATCCAGCACTTGACTGTCAGTTCGGCAACTTTTGGCGTTAGTTCGCTGGGTTTGAATAGCACCGTGTTGCCCGCCAATAACGCGGGCACGATATGGCCATTGGGCAGGTGCCCAGGAAAATTGTACGGGCCAAATACGGCGACCACGCCATGGGGCTTGTGCCGCAGCACGGCGGTGGCGTCGCCCAGCGGACCGCTCTTCTCACCAGTTCGCTCGCGATAGCTCTGCACCGAAATCGCGATCTTGTTGATCATGCTGGTGACTTCGGTGGCCGATTCCCACAGCGGTTTACCGGTCTCTTCACCAATGCAGCGAGACAAGGCGTCGGCATGGGTTTTCAGGCTCGCGGCAAACGCTTCCAGTATCACGATGCGTTCCTCCAGCGAGCGCTTGGCCCAAGCCGGGAAAGCGTGCCGCGCGGCCTTGATCGCAGTATCAACTTGCTCAGTGCTGGCGCCTTGCCCAGACCAAACAACTGCCTGAGTGACCGGGTTCAACGACTCGAAAGATTCACCGTGCCCGGCGTGCCAGGCACCCGCGATATACAGCGTGCTCATCACACAGCCTCCCTTGCAGCGGACAACGGTACTGCTCGCACTTGATCGCCCGCACTCAGTTGCAAGCGTTTTGCGGTCATAGGGTCCACCACCAGCGTGCCTGCAGCGAACCGCGCCGGGGCGGCAGTGATGCGGCAGTCTTCACGTTTGCGGTTATGAATCAGAAACGGCGTCGCATCCTCCCCCGGCGTACCGATGGCCAGGACCAATGCCTGGCTGTCGTGTACGGCCCGAATCTTCGCGGTTTCGCACTCCACAGCAGGCCCGGCGTCGAATATGTCGACATAACCCTGATAGCTGAAGCCCTCGCTCTTGAGCATCGCCAACGCCGGTTCGGTGTCGGTGTGTACGCGGCCAATGATGTTGCGTGCGTCTTCGGAGAGGAAGCAGGTGTAAAGCGGAAACTTAGGCATCAGTTCGGCGATGAACGCTTTGTTGCCCACGCCTGTCAGGTAGTCGGCCTGGCTGAATTCCATCTTGAAGAAGTGCCGTCCCAAGCTTTCCCAGAAAGGTGAACGCCCGGCCTCGTTGGACATACCACGCATCTCGGCAATGATCTTGTTGCCGAACAATTTAGGGAATTCAGCAATGAACAGCAGCCGCGCTTTAGCCAACAGTCGACCGTTAACACCGGTGCGGCTGTCGCTACGCAAAAACAACGAGCACAGCTCGGAATTTCCGGTCAGGTCGTTGGCAAGGAAGAGCGTAGGAATTTCGCGGTAGATATTCAACTCTTGAGACGCACTGACTGTCAGACCTACTCGATAGTTGTACCAGGGTTCACGCAGGCCGACGGCGCCCGCGATCGCAGAAATACCTACCACGTGGCCATCATCGTCCTCCATAACAAACAGGTAGTCGGCGTCGGCGCGCTCGGCTTCGCCACGGAAGGTTTTCTCGGCCCAATTGATTCGGTGCGCCAAGCGCTGTTCATTGGCGGGCAGCGTGGTCAAGCCGGGGCCAGTGGTGTGCGCCAACTCGATCAACTTTGGTAAGTCACTGCTGCGTACGGGACGAACGATCATGCTTTCTCCTCAACCGGACTCCCTTGGAAGCCCGCGATTCTCGCTAAACCTGCAAACCAGACACCAACGGCGCGCCTGTTACACCGCCACAATACGCACGCTGGCGCCTTCACCCACGCCCAGTGCTTCGGCGGCTTCCAGACTCAGGTTGACCGGTTTGCCCGGTGCCCAATCGAGCTCCAACAGCACCGCGCGATAGTCCTGCAACTGTCCGTTAGCAACCAGATAAAGGCGTCCGCCTTTGCTCGTGTCACCGGTTTTAACCGTGTCCAATTTCACCGGGACCAAACGGCTCTGAGCAATCGAACGGATGCCCGACACTCGCGCGTGCAAGGTCGGGCCACCATCGAAAATATCAATATAATGGTCGGTCTCGAAACCTTCGCGCATCAGGATGTCGAAAGTGATCTGCGCTCGCGGATGCACTTGGCCCATAGCCTCCTGCGCAGCGTCGGGCAGCAACGGAACGTAAATCGGGTAATGCGGCATCAATTCGGCGAGAAAGGTCCGGCTTTTCAAACCACATAGACGCTCAGCCTCGGCGTAGTTCAGATCGAAAAAGTTACGTCCAATAGCGTCCCAGAAAGGGGAATCGCCGTGCTCATCGCTGTAACCGACGATTTCGGTCACCACCGAATCGGCAAAGCGCTCCGGATGGCTGGCAACGAACAACAGGCGCCCGCGAGAATTGAGCTCAGACCAATGAGTGCCGACCAGTTCCGGGATCACATAGAAACTGGCGAGCAGGCTGTTGCCTGTCAGGTCGTGACATTGCGACAGCACGTGAATTTTGTTGTGGATCTTAAGTTCGCGAGATGCGTGAACAAACGTTTCGTTACGAAAGCTATAAAAGGGTTCCGAATAGCCTGCCGACGCAACGATCCCTGAGCACCCCACAAGACGCCCGGAGTCATTGTCTTCGAGCACAAAAAAATAGCTTTCCTCTCCGTTGAAACTGACTTCAGCCGCGAACGACGCTTCCGAAGCGGCGATCTTGTCGGTCAAACGGTCGGCATCGTCCGGTAGGGAAGTGACACCAATCGGGCTGTCTGCGGCTAGACGTTGTACCTCGCCTAGATCAGCCATTTGCGCGGGGCGCATCACCAGCATGGTGTCACTCCTTACCAAAAATACAGGTCGGCGTCGCCGACACAGAAAAAAACCGGCGTTGGCAAAATGACCAACTCCGAGGGGCGTCTCTAAAAATCAATCAGCAACTCATCACGAGTGTGTCAGCTTGGCGATAGCGCGTTCAAAACGGCTTAGACCTTCATCAATATCAACTTCAGTTATCACCAGGCTTGGCGCGAAACGGATTACATCCGGACCCGCTTGCAGGACCATTACGCCTTCTTTTTCGGCAGCGTTAAAGATGTCTTTGGCTTTGCCTTTCCAGGCATCACTGAGCACACACCCAATCAATAAACCCAAGCCGCGCACTTGAGTGAAGACGCCGTATTGCTTGCCGATCTGTTCCAGACGCGCCTGGAAAAGAGCGCGTTTGGCTTTGACGCCCGCCAGTATTTGCGGAGTGTTAACGATATCGATCACCGCTTCTGCCACGGCGCAGGCCAGCGGGTTGCCGCCATACGTTGTGCCGTGGGTGCCGACAGTCAGGTGATTGGCCAACATTTCTGTGGTCAACATCGCTGCAATCGGAAAACCACCGCCCAAGCTCTTGGCGCTGGTGAGGATGTCGGGGACCACGCCGTAGTGCATATAGGCAAACAGCTCGCCTGAACGGCCCATGCCGGTCTGCACTTCGTCGAATATCAACAGCGCTTTGTGTGCATCGCACAGATCGCGCGCGCCTTGCAGATAAGCCAACTCACCCGGAATAACGCCGCTTTCACCTTGTACCGGTTCCAGCACCACGGCGCAGGTTTTGTCGGAAATGGCGGCTTTCAGCGCATTCAGGTCATTGAACGGTACGTGAGTGATACCGACGATTTTCGGACCGAAGCCATCGGAATACTTGGACTGGCCGCCGACGTTCACGGTGAACAAGGTACGGCCATGGAAGCTGTTGAGCGCGGCGATAATTTCGTATTTTTCCGGGCCATACAGGTCGTGAGAAACCCGACGCGCCAGCTTGAAAGCGGCTTCGTTGGCCTCAGCGCCCGAGTTACAGAAAAACGCACGTTCGGCAAAAGTGGCGTCGACCAACTTCTTCGCTAACCGCAGGGCCGGTTCGTTGGTGAAGACGTTAGAAACGTGCCACAAGGTATTGGCTTGCTCTGTCAGTGCACTGACCAATGCCGGATGGGCGTGGCCAAGCACGTTTACCGCGATGCCGCCGGCGAAATCGACCAGCTCGCGACCCGATTGATCCCAGACGCGGGAACCCGCACCGCGCACAGGGATAAAACCCGCAGGCGAATAATTGGGGACCATTACCTGGTCAAAATCGGTGCGTTGCACCTGAGCATGCTCAACGGACATCGGAGTCTCCTGAAGAGGTACGTCTGCCTGAAACTGGCAAACGATGGGAGGATTGTAAGGACTGATGTAGGTCCGACCTTGCCGCCAAGCGACAACTTGTTACAGCGCCAAACCGTGTTTATCAGCGGCTTTCGGCAATGCGACATATAGCGTCGGAAAAAGGTAGTTTAAACGTATTCATGGATGGTCTGACAGGCAGCCTTCACGCAGATAATAGGGGTATCACCCTCGCTCAGACGGCACCGACGACAATTCAAATGGGCTGCTACTGCGGCGTTGGTTGCGATCTTCGCGGGGCGTGGCGCCGAAGAAATTACGGTAAGCGCTGGAGAAATGCGGCCCGGAGGAAAAGCCGCAAGACAAACCGATCTGGATAATCGATTTACTGGTCTGCATCAGCATCTGCCGCGCCTTGTTCAAGCGCAGCTCCAAGTAGTACTGGCTCGGTACGCGGTTTAGGTACTGCTTGAAAATCCGCTCCAATTGTCGACGCGACACGCAAACGTGCTGGGCGATTTCGTCGGTGGTCAGCGGCTCTTCGATATTGGCTTCCATCAGCAACACGGCTTGAGTCAGCTTCGGATGGCTGGAGCCCAAACGGTTTTGCAACGGAATACGTTGGCGTTCGCCACCTTCCCGAATACGTTCCACCACCAATTCTTCCGACACTGCACCAGCCAGTTCTGCGCCGTGATCACGTGCCAGTAACGCTAACAAAAGATCCAATACCGACAAGCCACCACACGCGGTCAACCTGTCACGGTCCCAATCGAACAGATGGCTAGTGGCAATCACTTTTGGAAAGCGCTCGGCGAAATCGTCCTGCCAACGCCAATGCACCGCCGCCCGGTAACCGTCGAGCAAACCCAGCTGAGCCAGCGGATAGACTCCGGCAGACAAGCCGCCGATCACACAACCGGAACGCACCAGTTGTTTGAGCGACGCGCTCAATGCAGAAGTCATCGATGCTGGCGGCTCATCCGCCAGCAGAAACAGTTTTTGGCAACCTTCCAGACGCCCAGTCCAAGGCTCACCTGGCAATTGCCAAGCACCTTCCACAGGCGGTTCGGCCTGTAAAAAAAGTAATTCGTAAACGACTTCTGGATGAACGCGCTGTGCAACACGCAAGGCTTCCTCAGCCAGTGCCAGGGTTAAGGCTTTGGTGCTGGGCCAAATAAGGAAACCAATTCGATGGGCAGTCATAGCGTGCAGTCCGAAACGTATGGCGGTTGTGGGTCGAGCATCAGTACGCTCGATCTCTATCGGGTGGAGCCAAGTAGTGCGGTGACGCGGAGCATGACGTGTTCTGGAGTGAAAGGCATCGTCAAAAACGTGTCGATTATTTCAAACTACCAGACAGGAACTGCTGAAGACGCTCCGACGCAGGTTTGCTTAGCACCTCGCGAGGGTCGCCGCGCTCTTCGACCAAGCCCTTGTGCAAGAAAATCAGCTGGTTTGACACTTCGCGGGCAAATCCCATTTCGTGAGTAACCACCACCATGGTTCGCCCTTCTTGTGCCAGCGCTTGCATCACCTTCAGCACATCCCCGACCAGCTCAGGGTCAAGCGCCGAGGTCGGCTCATCAAACAGCATGACCTCAGGCTCCATCGCCAACGCCCGAGCAATCGCCACGCGCTGCTGCTCGCCACCGGACATATGCCCCGGATACGCGTGCTTACGGTGTGAAACACCGACTTTGGCCAAGTAATGCTCGGCCTTTTCCACGGCGTCTCGTTTCGACAGGCCCAGCACATGAATCGGCGCTTCGATAATGTTTTCCAAGGCGGTCATATGCGACCACAAATTGAAGTGCTGGAACACCATCGACAACCGCGAACGCATGCGTTGCAGTTGTTTCGGGTCAGCCGCTTTCAAGCCGCCCTCCTTGTTCGCCACCAGTTTCAGCTCTTCGTTGTTCAGGACGATTTTGCCGGCATGGGGCTGTTCGAGCAGGTTGATGCAACGCAAAAACGTGCTTTTACCCGAACCGCTGGAACCGATGATACTGATCACATCGCCAGCCTTGGCCGTCAGGGTCACGCCCTTTAGCACTTCATGACTGCCATAGCGTTTGTGCAAGTCGTGGACTTCAAGCTTGTTCATTGTTGGATTCTCAAAAAACGGTTCGCGATGGTCGTCATGGTCACGCCTTGCGCGGGGCGAGGTAGCCCAGCCAGTGACGCTCGGCCAACTTGAACAACCGCACCAAAATGAAGGTCAGGCACAAGTAGAACGCGCCAGCGGTGATGTACGCCTCGAACGGTAAATAGAACTGGGCATTGACCGTACGCGCTGCGCCAGTGATGTCGATCAGGGTCACGATGGACGCCAGGCTGGTGGTTTGCAGCATCATGATGACTTCGTTGCTGTACTGCGGCAGCGCCCGACGCAATGCCGAAGGCAGCAAGATTCGCCGGTACATTTTAGAGCGAGACATGCCCATGGCCCTGGCCGCTTCTATTTCCCCCGCTGGGGTTGACTTAAGGCTGCCCGCAATGATTTCAGCGGTATAGGCGCTGGTATTGATTGCGAATGCCAGGCACGCACAAAACGTCGCGCTGGACAACAAGGGCCAGAGAAAGCTGTCGCGCACGGCCTGAAACTGAGCCAGGCCGTAATAAACCAAAAACAGCTGCACCAGCATCGGCGTACCGCGAATCACATAGGTGTACAGCCACGCCGGAACGTTGACCCATGGGTTTTTCGATACCCGCATCAACCCCAGTGGCAATGCCGCCAGCAGGCCGAACGCCAGGGAAATCCCCAGTAACTTGAGGGTAATCAGCAAACCACCCACGTACAGCGGCAAGCTCTCCCAGACGACGTTGTAATCGAAGATCATAGGTCAGCCGCCTTAATGCCCACTGAATAGCGTTTTTCTAGGTGGCGCAGCACCAGCAACGACACGCTAGTGATCACCAGGTACATCCCGGCCACCGCAAGATAGAAGGTAAACGGTTGGCGAGTTGCATCTGCGGCCTGCTTGGCTTTGAACATCATGTCCTGCAGACCGACCACTGAAATAAGGGCCGTGGCCTTGGTCAAGACCAACCAGTTATTAGTGAACCCAGGGATTGCCAGACGAATCATCTGCGGCACCATAATCCTGAAAAACACCTTGAAGCTACTCATCCCATAGGCCATGCCGGCCTCGGCCTGGCCCTTGGGGATCGCCATGAACGCGCCGCGAAAGGTTTCTGACAGATAGGCGCCGAAGATAAAACCCAAGGTGCCAACGCCGGCCGCGAGGGGGTTCAAATCGATGTAATCGTCGAAACCCAGCAGCGGTGCGACCCGGTTTAGCAAGTCTTGGCCGCCGTAGAAAATCAGCAGGATCAGCACCAGGTCGGGAATTCCGCGAATCACGGTGGAGTACAGATCACCCAGGCTGGCAAGCCAACGTACCGGCGATAACCGCAACGACACCCCAATCAATCCGAGAACGATCGCCAAAGCCATGGACGCCAAGGCAAGTTGCAGCGTGAGCCATGCGCCATCGAGGATGACAGCCCCGTAGCCGTTCAACATGATTCAGGTCCTCCAAGCTCGAAGATGAACAATGGCGCAGGCCGGCAATTCAGCCACCTACGCCATTGCAATGGGTTACGCGAAGGGATTACTCGCCGTAGATATCGAAGTTGAAGTACTTGTCTTGAATCTGCTTGTATTTGCCGTTGGCGCGAATAGCGACGATGGCCGCGTTGATTTTGTCCAGATCAGCCTTGTCACCCTTGCGCACGGCGATACCAATGCCATCACCGAAATATTTTGCATCGGTGAAAGCCGGACCGGCGAAGGCATAACCCTTGCCTGCATCGGTATTGAGGAAGCCGTCTTGCAGCAGAGTGGCGTCAGCCAGGGTGCCATCGAGACGACCGGAAGCAACGTCCAGGTAAATTTCGTTCTGTGAGCCGTAGGGCACAATTTCAGCGCCCAACGGCTTCAAGACTTCCTGAGCGAAACGGTCGTGAATCGAACCGCGCTGCACGCCGATCTTCTTGCCTTTGAGTTCGATCAGATCCGCGCTGACCACGGCGCCGTCTTTCATCACCAGACGTGCTGGCGTGTTGTAGTACTTATTACTGAAATCCACCGATTTCTTGCGGTCCTCAGTGATAGACATCGAGGACAGGATGGCGTCGATTTTGCGCACTTTCAGCGCCGGAATCAGGCCGTCGAACTCTTGCTCTACCCACGTGCACTTGACCTTCATTTCCTCACACAGCGCATTGCCAATGTCGTAATCAAAACCCACGATGCTGCCGTCCGGAGCCTTGGACGCAAACGGTGGATACGCCGCTTCGATGCCAATTTTCATCGGCTTTTCATCAGCAAACGCCGGCTGCACCAACACGGACAGCGCCAAAGCGCCGAGAAGCATGAGTTTTTTCATTATTAGGGCTCCATCGGCGTGAACCGACTTAAGACAGGGGTGAGCCAGCGGCTCAATAGGCAAAGGAAATGAGGACAGCGGCGCCTTGGGCGATTGAGGGGCATTTTAGCGGGAGGTCCGAAGTCGATATTTCTTCAATGCGACAACTAATTACAGATGCACTGAAAAACCACCCTGAAATATTGACAGCTCAGAAAATTCGTGAAAAGCAAAAAAACAGTTAACCTTCTGACACAGCAAAGAGCGCGCCGTTTAGTCAGCCAAGGCTCTAATTCAAGGGTTATAACGTTTATATAGGGTTTTACCTGTAGGAAGATACTGCTTAGGGAGAGAGAAACGCTCCCTGTGACCCCGAAGAAATACTCGGCGGTTACACATTCGGTTACCCGCAAACATCCGGGTAACAATCGATAAATATCCTGTGGACGTACTTGCTGCACAACCGTCCAGCGTCCAAGACTGGGCGACCTCTACGAGAAAAAACGCCCCGCTCAGTAGTCACCGGGCAGGGCGTTTTTTATATGCCTGGAATCAGGCGTTCATGGTCTTGTGCGTGTCGATCAGGTGTTGCACCACGCCTGGGTCCGCCAGGGTGGAAATATCACCCAGGGAATCGTATTCGCCGGTGGCAATTTTGCGCAGAATTCGGCGCATGATTTTGCCCGAGCGAGTTTTCGGCAAGCCCGGTGCCCACTGGATAAAATCTGGCGAAGCAATCGGACCGATTTCCTTACGCACCCAGTTCCTCAATTCCAGACGCAGCGCATCACTAGGCTCTTCGCCACCGTTGAGCGTGACGTATACGTAAATGCCCTGCCCTTTGAGGTCGTGCGGCACGCCAACAACTGCGGCTTCGGCCACTTTAGGGTGAGCAACCATGGCGCTTTCGATTTCGGCGGTGCCCATGCGGTGCCCGGAAACGTTAAGTACGTCATCCACACGCCCAGTGATCCAGTAATAGCCATCCTCGTCGCGGCGTGCGCCGTCGCCCGTGAAGTACATGCCACGGAAGGTTTTGAAATAAGTGTCGACGAAGCGGTCATGGTCGCCGAACAAGGTACGGGCCTGGCCTGGCCAAGAATCAAGAATCACCAGATTGCCTTCGGCCGCACCGTCAATCAGATTGCCTAGATTATCGACAAGCGCCGGCACTACGCCGAAGAACGGTCGCGTCGCGGAACCTGGCTTAAGGGCAGTTGCGCCTGGCAGTGGGCTGATCAAAACACCACCCGTTTCGGTTTGCCACCAGGTATCGACAATCGGGCAGCGCTCTTTGCCGACAGTTTTGTAATACCAGTTCCAGGCTTCCGGATTGATCGGTTCACCCACCGAACCCAACAGGCGCAGGCTTGAACCGTCCGCACCTTCCACTGCTTTGGAGCCCTCGGCCATCATGGCGCGAATGGCGGTCGGTGCGGTGTACAGGATATTAACCTTGTGCTTGTCGATGATTTTCGACACGCGGGTAATGTCCGGGTAGTTCGGCACACCTTCAAACAGCAACGTGGTCGCGCCGTTGGCCAAAGGGCCATAAACAATATAGCTGTGACCCGTGACCCAACCCACGTCAGCGGTGCACCAGTAAACTTCACCCGGACGGTAATCGAATACCCGCTCGTGGGTCATCGCTGCGTACACCAGGTACCCGCCCGTGGTGTGCTGCACGCCTTTCGGCTTACCGGTAGAGCCCGAGGTGTAGAGAATAAACAGTGCTTCTTCAGCACCCATTTCTTTCGGCGCGCAATGGCTCGACGCAACCTTCATCAGGTCTTCGTACCAGATGTCACGGTGTTGGTGCCATGCGATATCACCGCCGGTGCGCTTGCACACGATGATCTTCTGAACGCTGGCGGTTTCCGGGTTGGTCAACGCCAGATCGACGTTGCTTTTCAGCGCTGTGCGCTTGCCACCACGCAGACCTTCGTCAGCGGTGATCACGATTTTCGATTTGCAGTCGATGATGCGGCCGGCCAATGCCTCCGGGGAGAAGCCGCCGAAGACTACCGAGTGAATAGCGCCGATGCGGGTACACGCCAACATGGCGACTACAGCTTCAGGAATCATCGGCATATAGATAGTCACAACGTCGCCGCGATGCACATCTTGGCCACGCAGGGCATTGGCGAACTTACAGACTTCTTCATGCAGCTGGCGGTAGGTGATGTTGCGGTGTTCCGAAGGATCGTCGCCTTCCCAGATGATTGCGATCTGATCGCCGCGCTCAGCCAAATGACGGTCAAGGCAGTTGTAGGAAACGTTCAGGGTGCCGTCAGCGAACCATTTGATATCGACATGGTGATCGTCGAAAGAGGTTTGCTTGACTACGGTGAAGGGCTTGATCCAATCAAGACGTTGAGCTTGCTCGCGCCAGAAACCATCGGGATTGACCACCGATTGCTGGTACATGGCCTTGTAGGTCGCCTCGTCGGTCAGCGTTGTCGCTAAAACCTCAGGGCGAACAGGATATAGGGAAGCCGCACTCATCTTTGGTACCTCGGTGGACAGTTGTTTTTATATGGGTCCAGTTGTATCGCGTTCGACCCCAGATAAGCCATTCGACGATGGTCTTACCGGGGCAGCGCTACACATTATCTTACGCGCTCAGTCGGTCCATGACAGCGCGGCCGCCGCCCGCGCCGGCGGCCACAACGGGACCAATAATCAACCGATATTATCGTTTTCGGCGATTGTTGCAGATTTGATCAATAGCTTTATCAGAACCCCTCGTATATGAAGTGGCATAACCCGCATAGAATCAATCTCGCCAACCGGCAACTGATTAACATGTAACGCCCCCACAAAGGCTTGTTAATCCACTTGTACACTTCGTGACACGCCTGGCTTCACAAGGGCCAGGCTTACCCTCACGTTTAATATAGGAAATTTAGTGATGAACGCTGCACTGCTAGTTCTGGCCATGAGTGGTTTTTGCGCATCAGCCTTTGCCGCCGAAACACCTGACGCAACAGCAAGTTCAAACCTTTCTGTTGAACAATATACTTACGCCACACACTTGGACGTTGCGAAAGTTATTTCCATGAGCCCTGCCTCCGACGCCTGCACAGTAGTACCCGCGCGAATGGACTACCTGGACTCTGCCGGTAAAGAACATGTGATTGAATACCGCGCCATGGGCAATGGCTGCATGCAAGGTTAATTAATCTGCTGCACAGCTAATCAACGCCTCGTGGGAGTTATCCCAACGGGGCGTAGTTTTATCCACGCCCTGAAGAATAACCACTCGCCTATTAACTTGATTACCTCAGTTCTCCCTCTCCGTTTTTTTCAACCACTAATTGATAACTGCGCAACTTATTCGCAATCGTAGTATGAGACACGCCCAATCGCTTACCTAACTGCCGACTACTCGGATGTTGTGCGTACAACTGTTCCAGCACAGCCTTTTCAAAGCGTCCGACAATGTCATCCAATCCCCCCTCCAGTGAAAAGCCCGCCAATGGCTGACGTGCCCCGTAATCGGGAAGTCGGATATGCTCGGCCTTAACCGTCCCGCCTTCGCACAGGGAAACCGCCTGAAACAGCGCGTTTCCCAGCTGACGCACATTGCCTGGCCAGTGGTAATGACTCAAACGCTCCATCGCCGCCGGGGAAAATTTTGGCAATGGACAGCCAATTTGACGACTGGCCTGATCAAGGAAGTGATCCACCAGCGTTGGTAAACCGTCCAGGCATTCTCGCAGCGGTGGAATGTGGAGCGACAATACATTGAGCCGGTGATAAAGGTCCTGACGAAACTCACCTCTGGCGCACAGCTCTGAAAGGTCGACTTGGGTAGCGCAAATTACCCGCACGTCCAAGTAAACCTCTTCATCGCTGCCAACCCGATGAAAACAGCCGTCCTGCAGGAAGCGCAGTAACTTCGCTTGTAAGCGCGGGCTCATCTCGCCCACGCCATCAAGGAACAACGTGCCGCCTGTCGTCAATTCAAGTAAACCGAGCTTGCCCTCGGCCCGTGCCCCTTCGAATGCGCCAGGGCCGTAACCGAATAATTCGGTCTCGGCCATGGATTCCGGCAGCCCGGCGCAATTAAGCGCCATCAGCGGTGACTGCCCGCGCGGGCTGGCCAAGTGACAAGCGCGTGCCAACAACTCTTTACCCGTACCGGTTTCGCCCTCGATCAACAACGGCGCATCCAATGGCGCCATGCGCCGCGCTTCACGAACCACGGCAGCCATGAACTTTGAGCTTTGGAAAATACTGTCGAAGCCACGTAATTCCTGCTTACGCACGTGGTAAATCCGCTCGCCCACACGATCCGCCCGGTGCAGGGTCAACACCGCGCCCGCCATTGCTTCGCTGTCATCGTGCTGGGATTGCAACGGCGCGATATCAGCCAGAAACACATCGCCGCAGACTTTGACCCGCAAACCGTTAATCCGAGATTTGTTGGCCCGAACCAGCTCCGGCAAATCAAAATCTTCGGCATAACGGGACAGCGCAATGCCGGGCACTTCGTCGACCCGCACACCTAACAATTGCGCAGCCGCCCGGTTGGCCGCGACGATAGAGCCGCTCATGTCGATGGATAACACCGGAAACTCCAAGGCGCCGAGCAGGGCATTGAGTTCCATGTGCCGACGTTCACTGGGCATCAATCCGACGCGCTTGACCCCAAACACACCGGCAATAGCTTCGAATTTGGGGCGCAGGGTCTGGAACTGAAGATTGATCAGGTTCGGGCAAAGCAGATAAATCGCGTCGCCGCGCTCACCTCCGACTTCCCCGAGGGCAACGTTGACACCGTATTCGACCAATAAGTTGAGAATGTCGCGAAGGATGCCAATTCGGTTTTGGCAGTGCACTTTGATGCGCATGAGCAGTAAGATCCTCGAAGGGGCGGCTTTTTTTGTTTAGGCGCGTTTAATCGTCAAGATTATGTGACAGCTGGCCACTAAATCCCGCCTCGTCCACCGCCGCCTTACGGCACAATCAAGACCTATCGTAAACTTTTCGTTACGAAAAGACATTTTAGCTTGGCGTTATCTGCTGATTTCTTGCCACAGCGAGCCTTCAAACGCGTTATTTCTAGGGCATCCATAACAAGAAGCTTCCCCCGAGGAGAACGGCATGACGCAGACCTCGTACGTGGCCCGCGAGCCCGACGCAAACGGCTTTATCGACTACCCGCCAGCCGAGCATGCGGTGTGGAACACATTGATCACTCGGCAAATGAAAGTGATTGAAGGGCGTGCCTGCCAGGAATACTTCGACGGCATCGAGCAACTGGGTTTACCCCATGATCGTATTCCACAACTGGCCGAGGTCAATAGCGTGCTAGCTGCCACCACGGGCTGGCAGGTCGCTCGAGTTCCTGCATTGATCCCCTTCCAAAAGTTCTTCGAATTACTGGCGAACAAACAGTTTCCGGTAGCGACCTTTATTCGCAGTGAGCAGGAGCTTGATTACCTGCAAGAGCCTGACATTTTCCATGAAGTGTTTGGCCATTGCCCGCTGCTGACCAATCCGTGGTTTGCTGAATTCACCCACACCTATGGCAAGCTCGGGTTAAGCGCAACCAAAGAACAGCGTGTTTATCTGGCGCGCCTGTATTGGATGACCATTGAGTTCGGGCTGGTAGATACGCCACAGGGCCAACGCATCTATGGGGGCGGGATTCTGTCCTCGCCTAAGGAAACGGTTTACAGCCTGTCTTCAGCACCGGAACATCAGGTGTTCGACGCATTAGAGGCGATGCGCACACCTTACCGAATTGATATTTTGCAACCGCTGTACTTCGTGCTGCCGAGTATGAAACGCCTGTTCGACCTCGCCCACGAAGACATCATGGAGCTGGTTCGACTGGGTATGCAGCTCGGCCTGCACGCTCCAAAATTTCCACCAAAAATCAAAGCTGCCTGATCAGGAATATTTTATGAGTACGCTCAATCAAGCCCACTGCGAAGCCTGTCACGCCAACGCGCCGCAAGTCAGTGATGACGAATTGCCCGTTCTGATCAAGCAGATCCCGGATTGGAACATCGAAGTACGCGACGCAGTGATGCAGCTGGAAAAGGTCTACGTGTTCAAAAATTTCAAGTTCGCGCTTGCGTTCACCAACGCGGTCGGCGAAATTGCCGAAGCCGAGGGTCATCACCCTGGCTTGCTCACCGAATGGGGCAAAGTGACCGTGACGTGGTGGAGCCACTCGATCAAAGGGCTGCACCGCAACGATTTCATTATGGCCGCCCGCACTGACGAAGTGGCCAAAGGTGCCGAGGGCCGCAAGTAATGCATTTCAACGATATCCAGCGCGTACCAGGCGATCCGATCTTGGGTCTGATCGAGGCGTATGCGACTGATTCGAACCCGAACAAATTCGACCTTGGCGTGGGCGTCTATAAAGACGCTGCGGGCCTGACGCCGATTCTGCGCTCGGTCAAACTGGCCGAGCAGCGTCTGGTGGATCAGCAAACCACCAAGACCTATATCGGTGGCCACGGCCAGTCGAATTTCGGCACGCTAATCAGTGAACTGGTACTGGGCAAGGAATCGCCGTTGATCGCGCAAAAGCGTGTCGGCGCCACACAAACCCCAGGCGGTACCGGCGCCCTGCGTCTGTGTGCGGATTTCATCGCCCGTTGTTTGCCGGGGCGCGGTATCTGGTTGAGCGATCCGACCTGGCCGATCCACGAATCAATCTTTGACGCGGCAGGGCTAAACGTCAGTCATTACCCGTATGTGGGCAGCGACAACCGCTTGAACGTCGAGGCAATGCTTGCCACGTTAAATCAGGTGCCACGTGGCGATGTGGTACTGCTGCACGCCTGCTGCCATAACCCGACAGGTTTTGATCTATCCCAAGACGATTGGCGGCAAGTGCTGGAAATTGTGCGCAGCCGCAACTTAATCCCGTTGATTGATTTCGCCTACCAAGGCTTCGGCGACGGCCTGGAGCAGGATGCGTGGTCAGTGCGATTGTTTGCCGACGCATTGCCGGAACTGCTGATTACCAGTTCGTGCTCAAAGAACTTTGGCCTGTATCGCGAGCGCACTGGCGCATTGATTGTGTGCACTGACACCGCAGAAAAGCTCTTGGATGTGCGCAGTCAATTGTCGTCCACTGCCCGCAACTTATGGTCCAATCCGCCGGATCACGGCGCGGCCATCGTCGCTGAAATCCTTGGCGACCCTGAGCTGAAAGGCCTGTGGATGGAGGAAGTGGAAGAGATGCGCGCGCGTATTGCGCAGCTCCGTGCAGGTCTGGTTGAGGCCTTGACGCCGCTGGGCCTGGGCGAACGTTTTGCGCACATTGGCGTGCAACGCGGGATGTTTTCCTACACCG
This sequence comes from Pseudomonas sp. 10S5, assembly GCF_035019745.1. Lineage (NCBI taxonomy): Bacteria > Pseudomonadati > Pseudomonadota > Gammaproteobacteria > Pseudomonadales > Pseudomonadaceae > Pseudomonas > Pseudomonas sp. 10S5. The sequence continues at coordinate 26,553 of NZ_JASJVL010000029.1, read as the reverse complement.
GACTGAACGACGCTCAGGTGGCCAGATTGCGCTATGAACACAGCGTGTATTTGGTAAGCGCTGGACGTGCCAACATTGCCGGCATCGACGCCTCGCGCCTCGGCCTGTTAGCCCAGGCAATCGCCGACGTCTGTCACGACTGACAGGGGTTTGACCGTGTCATCCATCGCGCCCTTCAAGGGCGCGATTGCGTTATGCAAGCAAGGCAGTCTGTCGCCAAATGGCAAAAGAGTGGCAGATAAAGTCTGATTGTCATTTCCAGTGCTGTATCCTGCCCAAGCTTTACATAAGCACGGATCTTTCCAGCACCTTCAATCAGATCTTGCGCGGAGCGACGTCGATGCACGAAATACCGAACTTCCCTTACCCAAGCCTGCACGAACCACAACAACCCCCAAAGGCCCAACAAGCACCCGGCCGACCAGCCGAGTTGAAAGCCAATCCGGTCAAAGCTAAAGAAAGCCAAAGCGCTAAAAGCCGAGACTGACGGCAGTTGTTCAGACCGTATGCCAAACCAGTGTTTTGCGCCTGTTTGTATACGGTCTGTTATGCCCCCCCCCCCGCATTCGTGCGTATGCCTGAACAAAAAGTGAACTCTGAAATGGCCCACCTCAGCGACCCCACTGCCAACGTCGTGATGGAAACCACAGAAAAAATGGTCGAAATCTGGTCCCGCCTCAGCACCGAAAAACAGACGGCTTTACTCCAGCGCTTCGGCACCAAAGAAACTGCGCTCGCCGCACTGGTTACGACCCACCTGCTTAACCCCGCTAAAATCTGATCTGCTCTTTTTTCCGCTGGCATAAACCGGCAGTAACATTTTCCGTATTTTTTTAAGCCAATCTCCAGCAATGCCGAAACCACCGCTATCATAAGCAGCCTTGATCGCGCCTAGAGCTGAAACGCTTCTCTGCAACACGTTGCGCGTCACCACTTTTCGCTGAAACCGTGGATTTTTACCATGCCAGACTCCTCGCCCACCGCCGCAGAACGCCCGATGGCGGTCACGCTGCAGGTCGTTTCCATTGTCCTGTTTACCTTCATCGGCTACTTGAACATTGGTATTCCGTTGGCCGTCCTGCCGAGCTATGTCAACACCGACCTAGGCTTTGGCGCCGTGACTGCCGGGCTGGTGATCAGTGTCCAATACTTGGCGACGCTGCTCAGCCGCCCTTACGCCGGCCGGATCATCGACAACCGAGGCAGCAAGAAAGCCGTGCTCTATGGCTTGGCGGGTTGTGGGCTCAGCGGTGTATTCATGCTGGTGTCAGCTTGGCTGCACAGCGCGCCGATGCTCAGCTTGATCTGCTTGTTCATCGGGCGATTGGTGCTGGGCAGCGCTGAAAGCCTGGTGGGTTCCGGGTCGATTGGCTGGGGGATTGGCAAGGTTGGCGCGCTCAACACCGCCAAAGTGATCTCGTGGAACGGCATCGCCAGTTATGGTGCATTGGCAATTGGCGCGCCGCTTGGGGTGGTGTTGGTCCAGCAATTTGGCTTATGGAGCATGGGGTTCAGCATTATTTTACTGGCGGCTTTGGGCCTGAAACTGGCCTGGAACAAAGAGCCTGCACCCATCGTCCACGGTGAGCGCTTGCCATTTATGCACGTACTCGGCCGCGTGCTGCCCCATGGCACTGGGTTGGCATTAGGTTCGATTGGCTTCGGCACCATAGCCACATTCATCACGTTGTATTACGCCAGCCACAGTTGGCCGAATGCAGTGTTGTGTTTGAGCCTGTTTGGCGCCTGCTTCATCGGCGCGCGCTTGCTGTTCGGAAAATTCATCAACCGACTTGGTGGCTTCCGCGTGGCGATTGCTTGTCTTTCGGTCGAGACGCTCGGTTTGGTGCTGTTATGGGTCGCACCCACACCGACACTGGCCCTGGCGGGCGCTGCACTCACCGGCTTCGGATTTTCCCTGGTGTTTCCGGCATTAGGTGTTGAGGCAGTGAACCTGGTACCCGCTTCCAGCCGGGGTGCAGCGGTGGGTGCGTACTCGCTGTTCATCGACCTGTCACTGGGCATCACCGGCCCGGTCGCCGGGGCCATCGCCTCGGGCTTCGGCTTTGCTTCAATCTTCCTCTTCGCAGCCTTGGCGGCGCTGACCGGATTAATCCTCAGCGTTTACCTGTACCGGCAGGCGGTGCATCTTCGGGATTATAAGCCGTAGGCGTTGCGTCCATCTGTAGGAGCCAACGTGTTGGCGATGCAACAGGCGGCGCGGAGAGTCCGTCGCTGCGCCTCGCCAACAAGAGGAACACCACTGGCAGCACCGACGGTAGCGACCGTCCCTAAAAATTCCCGCCCTCGGCATATTTCACCTTTTTACACGCCTCAGTATTTCCCGCTGCGCACATATCTCGAACCTTCATGTACGAGGCGCCACCGCCGATAGAATTAAACAAGACCGAGCTTGGCAACTATACCCATCCCAATCATTACCAATAGAAGTAACCCGCTGGTCCAGTGCAACATGACAAGTTGCAGTCTTAGGTCAGCTGGGAAATTTTTCAAATCCTCGGCACTGGCCCCTCCATCGCGGAGGTGGACACGAGGCATGGTCATCAATCCCATAATTGCACCCAGAAGATGCAACCGCCCCCATGGACCTGCATGCAATAAAAAAGCTCGAATGGTAATAGTGGGGCAATTTTTCAGATGGTTTAACATCAGTTCGACTCTGTTATATGCAAGATACAACGCTATGCCAATGCAAGTGAATACGCCTACAAAACCGATCAAACTTATGTAGAGATAACCGTTTTCACCAGTACTAAGGCTCATTTACTTTTCTCGTAAATGAGTTCGCCCGCTTTTTCACCCGCCATTCCGAGGCCAATGCCAGCTTCAAAAGAGTTAACGACTTCGCGATTGAACTGGAGTCGCAGAATGCCGTCCGTAAGATGTGCATAGCCTGACAACATAGATTGAGATGACAACACCCCAGCCGTATGCTTTACATTCCAGATGTCATAACGATTCGGGTTCATGACTTGCCGCTCTGTTCGTTGGAATGGCCGATCTGATAGTCGGGGCCAATCGCCTCATAGGTGAGCGTCATGTATCCGTGCATAGTCATAAACCCAATTCCTTTTTCGATAGCTATTTAGGCTACTGAAAAACGGACCGAAGGACTGTAGGACGCTTCTGAAAATGCAGGTTGCTGGCACATTTTTGTGGCGCTAAGTGACCTCCAGCTAAAAATCTACCTTCCCACGCCCAGCCTTGATACTGCCGCGTAGCGTCTTGCCTTCCAAACGGCGTTTCTTTGAACCCAGGGTCGGCTTGGTTGGGCGGCGTTTCTTCTCGACTTTGGTTGCGTTGATGATCAACTCAGTCAAACGTTCCAACGCATCGGCGCGGTTTTGCTCTTGGGTTCGGTATTGCTGGGCCTTGAGCACAATCACGCCTTCGCTGGTGATACGACTGTCGCGCAACGCGAGCAAGCGCTCCTTGTAGAACGGCGGCAAGGACGAGGCGTTGATGTCGAAGCGCAAATGCACCGCGCTCGATACCTTGTTGACGTTTTGCCCTCCGGCACCTTGGGCGCGGATGGCCGTCAACTCGATCTCGGCATCGGCGAGCTGCACGTTATTGGAAATCACCAGCATATGAGCATTACATGGTCCTGAAGCGTTCAACGATCTGCAACGAACGAAGTTAAAACGTGGCGCATTGTACACCGCCGCACTCCACCGATTTATTGCAACCGCCTACATGGACCTGCCTCTAGTTCCTGACCGAATGGATGGGAAACGGTCCACACTCACTTCAAACAAATAGCTGACTGTATTTTGGCGCGAAATAAGTTTTGTTCATTCGGAACTGCATTCGGTCCCCGGCTGCCCGTCAAACCTGCACGCTTCAGCGCCTGTAAGTGACTCATTGGCGTTACACCATTCGAAAAATTTATTGCGCATAAAACATTCATAAACTAGTTTTTCTATTGTCTGCTGACCAATCATGGTTAGCGCGATTTTCGGCGGGGACATTTGGAACCAAGCAATTAAAGGCGATAAATGTGCCCGCCGCTTTCAATCAGTCAGCTTTCCAGCACGCCCTCCGGCAGATGCGGTTTGCTTCACCTACCACGCCTGGCTGCCCCTGCTCGCAACGGGATGGATCCATGGACCAGATCAGCGCAATCGAACATTTTTTGCACGACCTGAAACATCACCCGGCCGTCGAATACACGTTTAAACCACAAGTGCTCATCGGCTACACCGACGCCTATTCAGCGCTCGTCAGTAACATCATCGAAACCGCCCTGGAAGACGACTCTTTTCGCTTTAGTGCAATGAATTTGGATACTTCGTCCACGGACTCGCTGATAAGCGCGATCATAGAAAACGATCTGTACATGCTGCTTTATGACGCATCGATCCAGCCTGACCTGCACTCCAATGGCCTTGGATTCATTCAGGAGTTGAAGACTGTTATGAACGAAAATCCGAAGAAGTGGTTGCCGTTCAAAGATTACGGCCGATTTTTCTAGTGAGGTTGTGACACAGCTGTATGCCCCTGTCGCCCATAAAAAAAACGCCAACCTCTCGGTTAGCGTTTTTTTACATCTGCTGCTAAAGCCAGACGATTACTGCGGTTTGCGACGACCAAAGCCTGGACGCTGGCCAGAGCCTGCTGGCGGACCGTTGCGTTTGCCCGAAGGCTTGCCGTTGTCTACCAGAACAATGCCCGCACGCTGCTGTTTAGGCTTGGCTGGGCGCTTGCTCACGTCACTTGGACGTTCTGCGACTGGCGTGCCGCGGCTGTCCGAACGCCCGTTGGCTGGACGCGGAGTGCGAGGTGAATCACCACGCGGCGCACGCGGCGAACGCTCGGCCGAATCACTGCGCGGAGTACGCGGAGCGCTGGCACCGTCTTCACGCGGTTTGCGTGCAGGACGTTCAGCACCTTCGCTGCGGCCACGCAACGGACGATTAGTCTCGCCGCCTGCACCGGAACGCCCGGTGGCAGGACGCGGAGCACGACCCGACGAGTCGGAACGCGGGCCTGACGGACGCGTGTCACGGTTGCCTTCCGAACGAGGACGGTCGCGCTCGCTACCGGTCACTTGCGGCTGACGTGGCGCACGCTCACCAGTCGGTGCCGGAGCGCCCGGGTTGGCCGGACGCAAGGTACGAACGCGCTCGCCTTTGCCCAATGGGCGCGACGATTGACGCTGAAGACGCTCCATCTTGTCTTTGGTCTTGGCGTTCATTTGCGGCTGAGCAACCGGCGTCAGGCCCACTTCGGCGCTGAGGGTGTCGACTTCGTACTGGCTCATTTCGCGCCAGCGACCCATCGGCAGGTCGGAGTTGAGGAACACTGGACCGTAACGCACACGCTTCAAGCGGCTGACCACCAGGCCCTGGGATTCCCAGAGACGGCGGACTTCGCGGTTACGACCTTCCATCACGACGCAGTGGTACCAATGGTTGAAGCCTTCACCGCCCGGCGCTTGCTGAATGTCGGTGAAACGCGCCGGTCCATCTTCCAGCACTACACCGGTCTTGAGGCGCAGCAGCATGTTGTCATCGACTTCGCCACGCACACGGACCGCGTATTCACGGTCCATCTCGAAAGACGGGTGCATCAGGCGGTTGGCCAATTCACCGTCAGTGGTGAACATCAGCAAACCGGTGGTGTTGATGTCCAGACGACCGATGTTGACCCAGCGGCCCTCTTTCGGGCGCGGCAAGCGATCAAACACCGTCGGGCGACCTTCTGGGTCGTCACGGGTGCAAATTTCACCGTCTGGTTTGTTGTACATGATGACGCGACGTACCGATTCGGCCGTCTCTTCGCGTTTTATCACGCGGCCATCAACGCTGATGGCGTCATGCAGGTCGACGCGTTGACCGAGGGTCGCGTCTTTGCCATTGACCTTGATTCGGCCTTGGCTGATCCAGTCTTCGACGTCACGTCGTGAACCTACGCCAATACGTGCCAGAACCTTTTGCAGTTTTTCGCCTGCTGGGCCGTCTTCTTTGCTGTCAAGCGTGTCTTTGTCACTCATCTGGGCACCTCCCGGTGTGTCGATAACAGGTCGCGCTGAGAAATGGCGCGAGCTGATTGCTGAATCTGAAGCCTATGGCGATGTATGAAATCGCAAAAGGTCGCGAATCATACGCGCAAGGCGCCTACTGCGCACCAAAGACTAGTGCAATTGCGTAGACCTACCTCTTTTTCCGCCGACCGGCGGCCTTCATCTGGATCAAACGCTTCGCAGAATCGGCCAGCACCGTGCGCCTGTCAGCCTTGTCGAGCTTTTTCCAAGCCTTGATTTCATGTTTGCTGCGGCCACACCCCACGCAGATGTCATCATCGAACTTGCAGACACTGATGCAGGGATTTTTGCTGCTCATGGAAGAGTCCTGAAAAAGTGGAGCCTTGGGCATAGGGTGGAGCGAACCTGTTCGCGAAGCAGGCAACTCGGTCTATCTGAGCACCCCGGTGCTGCAGGAATCTCCGCGAACAAGTTCGTCCTACCGAAAATTTGCGAACTCCCTATGAGGGGTCTTTACCGACTTCGTCTGGCTCAGCGAGATCAATCCGCAATAAATCATCAAAGTCTGTCTTGAGACCCAACTCCATGGAGTCAAGTTCGACCAATAAACTGCGGAAGCTGGTTTCGTCCCTTGGCGGCCCTGGTTCAGCGTCCGGGTCGAGGCTGGCGTCGGCCAGGGCTTGCAGGCTGGCGGGTACTGGAGCGTCGTCGAAATCGAGCATGGGCTCAGGTTCTAGTTCGCGTAGTGCAGCCAAAGGCGGCAAGTCATCAAGGTTTTTCAGGTTGAAATGATCGAGGAACGCCTTGGTCGTAGCAAACATCGCGGGCCTGCCCGGCACTTCGCGGTAGCCGACGATCCTGATCCATTCGCGATCCAACAGGGTTTTGACGATGTGGCTGTTAACCGCTACGCCCCGCACGTCTTCGATTTCGCCACGGGTAATCGGTTGACGATAAGCAATCAGCGCAATGGTTTCCAGCATCGCCCGGGAATAACGCTGCGGTCGTTCTTCCCACAAGCGCCCCACCCACGGCGAATATTGCGCACGGATTTGCAAGCGATAGCCGGACGCAACTTCCTTGAGTTCAAATGCGCGGCCTTCACAAGATTTTTCCAGCAGCTGCAGCGCTTTTTTAAATATCGGCGGCTCCGGACGCTCGCCGTCCTCAAACAGCTCAAAGAGGCGCTCCAGCGCTTGTGGTTTTCCAGAGGCCAGCAAAAAGGCTTCGAGCAGGGTGACTAGCTCGCGGGGGTCGGTCAAGTTCATGCTTTGGCTCTTTGCTCGGTTATTCGGCTCTTGCGCGGACGTGAATCGCCGCGAAGGCCTCGTTTTGCACTAGATCGACCAAGGATTCTTTAACCAGCTCCAGAATCGCCATGAAGGTCACGACTACACCGAGGCGCCCTTCTTCGGCCTTAAACAGTTCGGAAAACGGCACGAAACCACCGCCTTTGAGGCGTTCAAGCACATCGCTCATGCGTTCACGGGTCGACAGCGCCTCACGACTCACCTGGTGACTTTCAAACATATCGCCTCGGTGCAGCACTTGCGCCATGGACATCAATAACTCTTCAAGGCTGACGTCTGGCAGCAGTCGCCGGGCCCGGGCTTCGGGCGCGTCCAGTTTAGGCACAACAACATCACGCCCAACCCGGCTTAAACCATCAATGCCTTCAGCCGCCGCCTTGAAGCGCTCGTACTGTTGCAGACGCCGGATCAACTCGGCCCGAGGATCATCTTCTTCGGCTTCAATCTCCGCAGAACGCGGCAGCAGCATGCGCGATTTGATTTCGGCCAACATAGCGGCCATTACCAGATACTCCGCCGCCAACTCCAGGCGCACAGTTTTCATCAGCTCGACATACCCCATGTATTGCCGAGTGATTTCGGCCACGGGGATGTCGAGAATATTAATGTTCTGTTTGCGAATCAGGTATAGCAGCAAGTCTAGCGGACCTTCGAACGCATCAAGAAACACTTCCAGCGCGTCCGGCGGAATATAGAGGTCTTGCGGCATGTGCATCACCGCCTGGCCGTAGACCATGGCGAATGGCAACTCTTGCTGAGCGCCTGCCTGGTTGTCCAGGATTGCCGGTTCCACGTTAGCCGCCGCTGCCATTCAGGCTTCAACCTCGAACGGTCGCGGGTCGCCGCAGCCCACGCGGATTATTTGTGCTTCGCCGTCTGCCAAATTAATCACGGTAGACGCCGAGATGCCACCGATACCGCCGTCAATGATCAAGTCAACCTGATGCTCCAGCAGTTGACGCATTTCGTAGGGGTCGCTCAACGGGACGGTCTCGCCGGGCATGATCAAGCTCACGCTCATCAACGGCTCGCCCAGTTCCACTAACAATGCCTGAGCGATGGGGTGGCTAGGCACCCGCAGGCCAATTGTCCGGCGCTTAGGATGCAGGATCAACCGCGGTACTTCGCGGGTGGCATTAAGAATAAACGTGTACGGCCCCGGCGTATGGATTCTAAGCGCGCGAAACGCTGCTGTATCTACTTTAGCGTAAGTACCGAGCTGCGATAAATCACAGCACATCAACGTGAAGTTGTGCTTATCGTCCAATTGGCGCAAACGACGGATGCGCTCAATAGCGCTTTTATCGCCGATCTGACAACCCAGCGCGTAGGACGAGTCCGTGGGATACACCACCAAACCGCCCGCCTTGATGATCTCAGCTGCTTGCTTTATCAGACGCGCCTGCGGGTTTTCCGGGTGCACCTGGAAAAATTGACTCACGGTATCTTCCTGTTCAGACGGCAGTAGGCTGGTCATGTTTGAATCGACACCAAAGTGGCGGTAAATCCTCGGGCAACGGGCGATAAATGCCAATCTCGGACCACGCGCCAGGGGCATGAAAGTCACTACCGGCAGTTACCAGCAGACCAAACTCACGAGCCAAAATAGCCAGACCGCCGACCTGTATTGCAGGCTGCAGGCCGTTGACTACCTCAATAGCGTGACCGCCGGCCTGAAGATAGTTGGCGACCAGTTTACGGCGTTTACTACGGGTGAAATCATAGTGCCAAGGGTGGGCCAGACTGACCCATGCGTTGGCTTCGCGCAGGGTCGCGACGGTCTCCTCCAGCGTTGGCCAATGTTGCTTGACGTCGCCCAGTTTGCCAGCGCCCAGCCATTTACGAAATGCCTCGGCGCGATCCTTGACGAAACCGGCCCTTACCATAAAGTCTGCGAAGTGCGGTCGAGCGGGCGCATTGCCGCTATCACCGAACTCTTTCTGGATGGATCGAGCCCCTTCCAAGGCTCCAGGCATACCTTTGATCGCCAATTTTCGGCTTATTTCCTCCGCACGCAACCAGCGGCCATGGTGCAAACGCTCAATAGCCGCGATCAATACGGGGGCCTGTATGTCGAAATCGTAGCCTAAAACGTGAATGGTGGCACCGCCCCAAGTGCAGGACAATTCGACACCATTAACCAACTGCATCCCCAGCGCAAGCGCCGCATTACGGGCTTCTTCGAGTCCTTCGAGGGTATCGTGATCGGTCAGGGCGAGCATCCGCACACCGTTTTCATAAGCACGCGCAACAAGAACCGCAGGCGCTAATGCGCCATCGGAAGCGGTGCTGTGGCAGTGCAGGTCAACATTCATAGGTAGCGCTTTCGCAGTCATTGATGTTTGTTATTATGCCGCCACATCCTGCATCTGGCTGCCATTGTGAAACAATTCATCGACTTCATTCCGCTGCTGCTGTTTTTTATCGTGTACAAAATCGAACCTCGTGCCGTCGACATCCTTGGCCATAGCATCATGGTGGGTGGAATTTTCAGCGCCACAGCGATGTTGATCATCAGTTCGATCGTTGTGTATGGCATTTTGTTCATCACTCAGCGTCGGCTGGAAAAAAGCCAATGGCTCACACTGCTTGCTTGCCTGGTGTTTGGCAGCTTGACCTTGGCGTTCCATAGCGAGGCCGTCCTTAAGTGGAAGGCACCAGTGGTCAACTGGGTATTTGCTCTGGCATTTTTCGGCAGTCATTTCATCGGTGATCGTCCGCTGATCCAACGCATAATGGGCCACGCACTGACCTTGCCGCAGGCGATCTGGACTCGATTGAATATCGCCTGGATCATTTTCTTCGTGTTCTGCGGCGCAGCTAACCTGTATGTGGCGTTTACTTATCAGGATTACTGGGTCGACTTCAAAGTGTTCGGCAGTCTTGGCCTGACCTTACTGTTTCTACTGGGTCAAGGGATATTCCTCGCCCGCCACCTGCACGACGCGGACCCTTCAACGCCTGAAACCAAGGAATGAATATGCTCTACGCAATCGTTGCGACCGACGTCGCTAATTCGCTGGAAAAAAGGCTGACTGCAAGACCTGATCATTTGGCGCGCCTGATTGCACTAAAAGATGAAGGCCGAATGGTACTGGCCGGCCCGCACCCGGCTATAGATAGCAACGATCCTGGCAGTGCCGGTTTCTCCGGCAGCTTGATCGTCGCCGAGTTCGAATCCCTAACAGCAGCGCAAACCTGGGCCGACGCTGATCCTTATGTCGCCGCTGGCGTATATGCCAATGTGGTGGTCAAGCCGTTCAAGCAAGTATTGCCTTAAACCACAGCGCCGACGCCGCGTTTACCAAGCGGCGCCAACCGATCAATTCGGTATTGCTCACGATTGCGCTCAACCTGCCGATAACCCGCCGACACTCAAAAAAAATATAGGCGTTCAGATGCGTTCAGGTTCGATGTGCTTGTTGTTGGTTCTATTGAGCGTTGGCATTAACGCCCAGGCTGAAGAAACCTCTACCCCCGCAGGGTCCATAGTGTTACCGCTAAGTACGGGTAACCGGATCGCCGATTTGCAACAGCGCCTCACGGCGAGCGAGCAACAACGCGAAAAATTGAGCCAACAAATTCAAAACACAAACACCGAACCTGAGAGTTCACAACTGAGTCGCCTGCGTCTCGAAAACCAACGCCTCACGTTGCAACTCAAAGAATCGCTGGCAGCTGCGCCGCTGCGCATGTTCACTGAGCAACAGCAATGGTTCGTTACTGGCGGCGGTGTGGCTATGATTGCCCTTCTTTGCGGTATTTTTGCCAGCGGCTGGCGCAGACAACGTCGGCAGTGGCTAAATTGAGTGAGTCATGAGCGAACTGTTACTAATTGATGATGACGAGGAGCTCTGTGAGCTTCTAAGCAGTTGGCTAAGCCAGGAAGGTTTTCACGTACATTTTTGCCACGATGGCAGCAGCGCCCGACGCGCACTCGCGAAACTACCGCCACCAGCGGCCGTCGTATTAGACGTGATGCTCCCTGATGGCAGCGGTCTGGAGTTGCTTAAACAATTACGTACTGATCACCCTGATTTGCCCGTACTGATGCTGTCAGCCCGCGGCGAACCGTTGGACCGTATTCTCGGCCTTGAACTGGGCGCCGACGACTACCTGGCAAAACCTTGTGACCCCAGAGAATTGACGGCCCGATTGCGGGCAGTCCTGCGCCGCAGTCACCCCACAGCGGCGTCAAGCCAGCTCGAACTGGGGGATCTTTGCTTCAGCCCGGTGCGCGGCGTGGTAACTATCGACGAACATGAGTTCACCCTGACTGTTTCAGAGAGCCGGTTGCTTGAGGCGTTGTTGCGTCAACCCGGCGAGCCGCTGGACAAGCAAGAGCTCGCCCAGCTGGCACTGGGTCGTAAGTTAACGCTGTATGACCGTAGCTTGGACATGCACGTCAGCAACCTGCGCAAAAAAATCGGCCCCCACGCCGACGGCCGTCCGAGAATCGTAGCCCTGCGCAGTCGCGGTTATTACTACAGCGCTTGAAACCCCTGCCGTCTGTAGCAGGTCTCTCAGCAAACCGGATGAAAATTTGTGTATTTTTAGGTTTCAGGGTGTCAGAACTAAGGCCTTCGCAAACGAACTCTGTCCACCGATTTGGCGATAGGCAGATTTTGCTACAGAGGCTGCCGAAGGCTCCGAAAACTCAGAAGAGCCTTTGCCGGTAATCGGCTGTAAAAAATCTCGTTTACAGCACGACTCAAGGGCGCAGTGGTCTCTAAAAGATGATTTTGCATCTTTACCCAAGCTTTACTGTCGCCTGACCGCCGTTGACCTTGCTCTCCCTACACTGGCCTCAACCGGCCTCGAGTCGAAAACGAGACAAGGAGATTCACTATGCGTAAGACTTTAATCGCTCTGCTGCTTGCTGCTGCTCTGCCAACCATTGCGATGGCCATGCCTCCTGTAGAGGGTGGTGGTCACGATGATGAAATGCGTCACCACAGCCCCTACAGCCAACTGAACCTGACCCACGATCAACGCCAACAAATCGGGCGAATAATGTTAGAGCAACGGCATAGCCGCAAAGAAATCACCGAGCGTTATCTACAAATGCTGCCACCTGCTCAGCAGAAGAGCATGCAGGATGAGTTGGATGCCAAGCACCTCAAAGCCCAGAGCGACGTTCGGGTGCTGCTAAAGCCTGACCAGCAAAAACAGTTCGACGTGATCCAGCAACAGGAGGCTCAACGTCGGGCCGACCACACCGAATTCCAGGATTGGAAAGCGCAAAAGTCTCAGGAATCTAAATAGACACTGGCTTGGCCCGCCCGACACATGACAATGCGTCGGGTTTTATCGTCCTGAGGAATCTACGTGCGTTCATTGTTTTGGCGAGTTCTGGCGAGTTTCTGGTTAGCTATAGCCTTGGTAGCAGGGCTGTCGATTTTGCTCGGGCACATGCTTAATCAGGACGCTTGGATCCTTAGTCGGCACCCGGGAATTGCCAAGTTGGCGCAGAACTGGACAGAGCTGTATGACGAAAAGGGTCAAGAAACTGCGCAGGAATATCTGCAACAACGGAAACGGCGTTACCACATTGACGTTCAAGTGCTCAACGAAAGCGGTGAGGCGATGGTACGCGGCACATTCCCACCGCGTGCAGCAGCACTTGAAGCTCGCCAGCATAATGACCCCAAGCAATTGCCGTGGCGTCGTTTGACCACCGAGTACACCAGCACAAAAAGCGGCGAAACCTATTTGTTTATTTATCGCATCCCGCACCCGGAGCTGAACGCCTGGCACCGCAATAGCCTGATTTGGCCCCTTAGTGCCCTAGGTATTGCGCTGGTGGTACTGACACTTTTCAGTTTATTGGTCACGTTATCCATCACTCGTCCGCTCAGCCGATTGCGCGGCGCAGTGCATGATTTGGGACAGACCACTTATCAACAAAACAGCTTGGCGCAACTGGCAAACCGCCGCGACGAATTCGGCGTGTTGGCCACAGACTTCAACCGTATGGGCGCCCGCCTGCAAGCATTGATTGGCAGCCAGCGGCAACTACTGCGCGACGTCTCACACGAGTTACGCTCACCCTTGGCGCGCCTGCGCATCGCATTGGCCTTGGCTGAGCGCGCAGAACCAGCCGAGCGCGAGAAGCTCTGGCCGCGATTGGCTCGCGAATGCGACCGGCTGGAAGCATTGATCAGCGAAATATTGGTGCTGGCGCGTCTGGACGCCGATTTTGGAGAGGCCGAACCAGTCGACTTGGGCGAGATGCTGCACCATTTGCAAAGCGATGCACTGCTCAATGCCGCAGATCAGCAGATACAGGTTAGCGCTCGCAATGACGTTGAGCTGCAAGGTTGGCCGGACATGCTTGAGCGCGCACTGGACAACCTGTTACGTAACGCCCTGCGCTTTAATCCTGTGGGAGAAACTATCGAGCTTCTGGCACAGCGTGAGGGTGATAGGTTGCTCATCAGCGTGCGTGACCATGGCCCCGGAGTATCGTCCGAATTTTTACCGCAACTGGGCGAACCCTTCTACCGAGCTCCCGGTCAGACGACGCCTGGCTACGGCTTGGGCCTGGCCATCGCCAAACGCGCAGCAGAACGTCACGGCGGCAACCTAATACTGACCAACCACCCTGAAGGCGGCTTTGTGGCGAGTATCGATTTGCCGTTGGAACCTATTATTGCCGGTGTTTCTTCAGGCGCGCAGCAATCACAATACGTGTAGCAATCGCATTTGCTACAACGCACCCCACTGACTTACAAAATCAGCGGTATCGCGCTTAGGCGCGGTGCGCGGTTCGTTTTGCGGAGTACCCAGGTAGAGAAATGCAACGACCTCCTCGCCAGATTCCAACCCCAGTCCTTTTGCGACATGCGTTGAATAGGCCAACTCACCGGTGCGCCAGACAGCACCCACTCCCAGAGCGAACGCAGCATTCAGAATTGCGTGGGCAGCACAGGCTGCGGTGATCAGTTGTTCTTGCTTGGGCACTTTAAAGTGTTCCTGCAACCTGGCAATAACAACGACCACCAACGGCGCGCGTAGCGGGCTGAGGCGCGCTTTTTCCAAAACCTGAGCGTTCGGTTCAGCGCCACTGAGTTGCAGCGCCTGTGCCAGCAAATCCCCCATCTGCTGTCGGGCATGTCCTTCAACAGTCAAAAAACGAAACGGTCGCAACTGGCCGTGATCGGGTGCACGCAAAGCCGCAGCAAACAATAGTTCTCGCTGAGCGGCGTCGGGTGCCGGATCAATCAGCCGTGGGACTGATACGCGGTTTAGCAAAGCGTCGAGCGCCTCCATCGGGTTTCTCCTGAAAAAATGATCGGCCATTCTAGATGGCGGACGTAGCTTCTAACGAGCGAGCAGCGGATTTAATTACCACCTCTTATATCCGGGCGCGGTACTCGCCCGGAGTTGTGTCAAACCAACGACGAAAGGCACGGAAGAAGTTGCTGGGATCGGCAAAGCCAAGCAAATAGGCGATTTCCAACAGGGTCATTTGCGGCTGCGCCAGATATTGCTCGGCCAGTTCGCGGCGAGTGTCATCGAGCAATATCTGAAAGCTGGTGCCCTCCTCCTGTAACCGTCGCTGCAACGTGCGCTGGGACAAATGTAAACGATGCGCGACCATCTCACGCTTAGGCTCGCCTTGCGGCAGCAACCGACAAAGCGCTTGCCGAACCTGGTGAGTGACACGGCTTTCAGAAAACCGGGCCAAGTATTCACCGGCAAAACGATCATGCAATTGCGCCATGGCCTCATTGGCCGTAGGTAGTGGCGCCTCCATGTCGGCACGATCAAACACGAGAGCGTCGTAGGGAGCATTGAATGTCATCGGCGCATGGAATGCTTGCCTGTACGGCTCCATATTCTTGGGTGGGTCTCCCTGAATCAAAACCCGACGCGGTTGAAGCGTCCGCCCGGTGAGCCAACTGCAAAACGCCAAGGCCGACGCCATCGAAGCTTCTGCGCTTTGCCGGGTGGGCGGAAGGTGGTCGCCATGCACGGTCAAGATCAGCGCATAGCCTTCAGCCAGCAGACGAAAACTTAAGTCAGCACTTTCAGCAATGATTCGCTGGTACCTTACCAGCCGCGCAAATCCGTCCTTGAGCGTTTGACTCGACATCAGTGCATAACCCGCAACGCTGAAGGAGCCTGGACGCACGACTTTGGCCATGTTTAATCCAATCGCTGGATTACCTGACAGCGCAACCGCTCGCTGCCAAAGCCGGGTCAGCGAGTCCTGGGGAAAGCGTGCATCAGGGTTATCGAGCTCGGTGTAATCCAGCTCGAGCTCTTTGAACAGCGCACGGCAATCCAGACCATCCAGTTCCAATGACCTGACGATACCCGTGGCCCAACTGGCAGAAGTCGTTCTTTCGCTCATGATTTCTTATTCGAAGTAAGCCGCGCCCTGCAGCCAGTGCGGCCAAGGATACGCTTGAGCCTTAAACAAGTACCATGAGATGTTGCTGAGAAAGATACGTTTTTAGGGCCCCGCAGGCCTTCCACGGCGCGCTGGGCCAGCAAAGCGTCCTTGACGGCCACTGTCGGAAAACTTGCAACGCCTAGACTGGACCCTGTCCACTTCTAATAATGACAGGACCGACAATGAACACTCAGGCACGCTTCACCCACATGCAAGACGGCACTCAAGAAGACTGGATGGTTATTGCCAAGGACTTTGCCGCTTATGCCAAGCAACTTCCGGGACGAATCCTGACTCACCTTAGGCTGCTGGATGGAGACTTTGGCGGTTTCCCGGTCGACCGACTGACCCATTCACTGCAAACTGCCACCCGGGCATACCAAGATGGTCGCGATGAGGAATACGTTGTCTGCGCGCTGCTCCACGACATCGGCGATACGCTAGGTTCCTATAACCACCCGGACATCGCGGCGGCTATTCTCAAGCCCTTTGTCAGCGCGGAAAATCTGTGGATGGTCGAGAAGCACGGGATCTTTCAAGGCTATTATTTCTTCCACCACCTAGGCATGGATCGGCTGTTGCGCGAACAATTCAAAGATCACCCGCAGTACCAGCGGACCATCGAATTTTGCGCCAATTACGATGCCGCGGCCTTCGATCCGGACTATAAAACCCTGCCATTAAGCTTTTTCGAACCCATGCTGGAGCGGGTATTCGCCTTCCCCAAAAATTCGATCTATACATCCGCAGTCGAAGAAAACGCTGCATCGGCATAAGTTTAATCAGGCTAGCTGACTAATCTTGCACGCGATCGTTATGCCCAAGGTCGCGTTGCGGGTCGATTTGATCGCGAACGCGTTGCTTGAGCACTTTGGCATCGGGAAAGCCCCCATCGGCCTTGCGCTCCCAAATCTGCACACTGTTGCAGGTAATGCTGAACGCCCCATTTGTCGCCGGCTCCAGAGAAACCCTGCTCAGATCATCGGAAAAAGTACTGAGCAGCTCTTGAGCGAGCCAAGCAGCGCGCAGCAGCCAATGGCACTGCGTGCAATAGGTGATGACAATTTCAGATTTGGCAATGGGCATACGTAGCCTCAGCTGATTCTCGCTAACAAATTTTGGGCTGTGCGTTGGTGTTCTTCGTCACCGCCCTTGATTACTTCCTGCAGCAGTGCACGCGCATCGTCCAACTCGCCGTCATCAATCAGCACTTGCGCCTGGTTGAGTTTGCTCAGGGGCTCATCATTGGCGAGGTCCAGCAAATCAAACTCTTTGGAATCATTGATGAAGCCGTCAAGAAAATCGTCATCCAGCGAATCGTTATTGGATTGAATATTCGGTTCCGGCTCAGCGAAATCGCTAAGAAACAGCTCATTGGGTATTTCGAGAACCTCTGGAAACTCGGTCAGATTGGATGAAAACTCAGGTTCTATTTCCACTGCGTCATCCGTTACCGATTTACTGCGCATGGCGGGCGGGGGTTCGAACGGATCGACAAGATCCCAACCCGCATCCATCGACAAGTCATCCAGATTCAAATGAAATTCATCAACGGGCTGGGCGATTGGAACAGGTGTTTGAGGCTCAATGAAGCGAGAGTCCGATTGCGGGGCTGCCAGCCCCGGCTTCAACACGATCTCTGCTGGCACCTCGGGTAACGGTACTTCAGTCAGCTCGGGCTTGATGAAAAACTGAGGATAGCGCGCACGAACCTCTTGTACGGAATCGGCACTTACACCGTCATCGAGCAAGGCATGCTCTTCCAGAGCAAAACCATCGACGTCACCTTGCTCCGCCAACAACTCCAGAATTCTCAGCCGCAGATCAGTACGTTGCGGCTGCTTTAGCGATGCTTCACGCAAAATACCTAACGCCTCAGAGAACCGGCCATATGCGATATAAATGCTAGCCCCGTCCAATGCATCAGTTGCGACACCCGCAAGGCGCTGGTTTGAAGCGCTTGATGCAACGAGAGCAGGCGCGACGGGAACGACCGTTACTGCGGGCGACTCGACTACTCGCGCAGTCATGGGTGATGGCGTTGTCGGATCGGGTGTCACGTATGCCGCTTGCGCAGGCGGCAGACTTTGCAGTCGCTTGCGCCGGACAGCGTAAGCCAGCCCTAGCAGAAGAAGCAGCAATAACAAGGCGCCAATCAGCAAGGGGATGCTGATGAATGAATTATCTTCGGGGGCAGTCCTTGAAGGCGACGTCCCTACAACGGGCACAGCAGCACTCGGTGCAACCGGCTTGGCTTTGAGTTCAGCCAGCGCAGTTTGCAAGTCGTTTACTTGCTTGTCTTTACCGGTAATCTGATTCTGAAGGCCCTGCAGTTCAACTTTAAGATCTCCCACAGATTTAGTCAGTTGCTGGTTCTCAATGACATCGGCGGCCAACAGTTCAGCAGTTTTCTGTTCTGCACTGACAATGGGTTCCGATGCCGAGCTGTCGGCGGCCGGCAGTGCAGTAGAAGGCGAGACAGGCCCTTCGGGCGAGCGGGCTAACACCACCGTATCCGGCAGCAACAAGCTTTGTCCGATTTTCAGGCGCGTGCCGCTGCCGTTCGAAAACGCCTGAGGGTTAAGCGCTTGTATGCCGCGGGAAAGGTCATTTGCAGAGGATTTACTGCCTGAATCGTGAAACCGTCGGGCAATGGCGCCCAGATTGTCACCGCTAACGACTGTGTAGTGATTACCCTGCACTGCTTGCGGAGGCGCGACTGGCATGCGCGCTTCTACAGGGTTATTGCCTTTAGGCTCAATCCATCGGCCCCGTGATGCAGTCCGGCCCTGAGATGATTCGGGAGGATCGATCAACAGCGTGTAAGCGTGTACAAGATCGCCATTGGGACGTGCCAATCGCACCAGAAAAATCAAATAAGGTTCGATAACCGGCTTTCTCGACACCACGTGCACGACACCATGGCTGCCATTGATAACCGTCGTAAAGTGCAGATCATTCAAAAAGAACAGTCGGTCGACACCCGCTCGGCTAAAGGCATCTTGCGATGCAAGGCCTACATGGATGTCGTCGGCTGTAAGACCAGCGGTTTCAAGCAGTTCTATGTCGGCGTTAAAGGGTTGATCCAACGCCGAATGCAATGTGATCTCACCCAGCCCCAGGGCTGAGGCCAAGGCCGAATATAACAACGAAATGGCGGCAGCAGCCAAACACCAACGACGCACTAACCGCCGCGACGGACGATTAACCCATGCGAGCGCAACCTGAGAACTCTTCAGCATGAAAATCCCTATAGAAACCAACGCTCGCTTCGCGGCACACTCAACCTCTACACATAGATGGCGCAAGTGTGAAGGCAATTTCCGCGCAATACGCTCACGCGTGAAACAATGCCCAAGCTTATAAGAATCACCCCATCGGTGAATACTCGACGCTCAAGATTTCTCGAGGTTTGAGAGAATTTTTGCGTGAACTTGCATGCAAATGCGCAGTTCCTCCTCGTCAACACCCTCAAACAACTCTTTGCGCAACGCCGTAGCAATTGTTTCAATTTTTTCGATCAAGGGACGGGCCGTATCACTCAGCAGGATTTTTTTTGCTCGACGATCTTCAACCACAGCTTGGCGGCGAACCAGCCCTTGGGTTTCCAGGCTGTCCAGCAAGCGCGCGAGAGTCGGCCCTTCTACGCCGACACTTTGCGCCAGCTCGCGCTGAGTCGGCGGTTCATCAAAGCGTGCGAGGTGCAACAACACCAACCAGCGTGCTTGCGACAATCCAAGATCGGCCAAGCGTCGGTCAAGCTCGGCACGCCAGCCGCGGGACATGTGCGCCAATTGCATTCCGAAGCGATGTTGATCAGTTAAGGGCATAGAAAACTCATGATTAAAGGCTTGTACTAATTATTAGTCAGCTAACCATGACATTCGGATGGAGGCAAGTGGCCCGCTTGTAGCGAATCGTCGCAGGACTGGGTAACGCCTACAGTTCATCGTTGTTAAGTTCAGATAAGTTAGACTTCGAATTCAGATTGCAACGCGGCTCGTACGCAATACAACACGCCTTCCGGTACACGTCCGGTGAACTGTGCCGCCACGGCGGATACCGGAGGCAACTCCCCTTCGCCGTCAAGAAACGCGTCCTGCACTTCACTAAGCAAGTCCTCGGGAAGGTCCAATGCCTGTTCCAGCGACAACTGCTGTTTACCGATAGCCTCTGCCAACATCGTATAGACATTCTTTTCCGAGCATTGCAACTGACCAGCAATTTGCAGCGGGGTCATACCCGCCCGCGCCAGGCTAATCAGTTCATGACGCAGGTCAGCGACTACTCTCGGGGCCTCGGCTGCGCCCCCTAGCACTTCGAGAAACGCCTCACCGTAACGCTCCAATTTACGCGCACCTACGCCGCTGACTTGGGCCATTTCTGACATCGAACCAGGTTTGCTGCGAAGCATTTCAAGCAGCGTCGAATCCGGAAAAATCACGTAAGGAGGTACGCCATGCTCTTCGGCCAATTTGCGCCGCAAGGCACGAAGCGCTTCCCACTGTTCTCGCTCTTCGCCACGGACCAATTGGCTCGCCGGGCTGCCAGAACCGCTTTTCGGGGCGGTTTGTGGTTTCAGATCACGACGTAGTTCCAGCGTAACCTCGCCGCGCAACAGCGGCCGACAAGTGTCGCTCAAGCGCAGGCCGCCATAGCCTTCCAGGTCAATATCAGCTAACCCACGAGCCACCAACTGGCGAAACAGCGAACGCCACTCGCTTTCGGCGCGCGCCTTGCCAACGCCAAACACCGCCAAGTGCTGATGGCCAAAGCTTTTCACTTTGTCATTGTCGCGGCCCAGCAGCACGTCTACTAAATGACCGACTCCATAGCGCTGGCCGGTACGGTAGATCGCAGATAAAGCCTGGCGCGCCGGCTCGGTGGCATCCCAGGTTTGCACACCATCAACGCAGTTATCGCAGTGGCCGCAAGGTTTAGGCATGTCTTCGTCGAAATACGCCAATAACGTTTGGCGACGGCAGCGGGTTTCTTCACAGAGAGACAACATGGCGTCGAGTTTGTGTTGCTCAAGGCGTTTATGACGCTCGTCACCTTCAGAGTTTTGCAGCATCTGCTTGAGCATCAAAACATCTTGCAGACCGTAGGCCATCCAGGCATCGGCAGGTAAACCATCGCGACCTGAACGGCCGGTCTCCTGGTAATAGGCTTCCAGTGATTTGGGCAAGTCCATGTGTGCGACGAAACGCACGTTGGGCTTGTCGATGCCCATACCAAAGGCGATTGTGGCGACCATGATCAAGCCTTCCTCATTGAGGAAACGCTTTTGGTTAGCAGCGCGGATTTCATTGGGCAAGCCCGCGTGATAGGGCAACGCCGGGTATTTGTTTTCGCAAAGGAACGCCGCGACTTCATCGACCTTTTTACGCGACAGGCAATAAACGATACCGGCATCGCTGCGTCGCTCGGACAGGAACGCCAACAGTTGTTTGCGCGGCTGTTCCTTGGGCACGATGCGATAAAAGATATTTGGACGATCAAAGCTGGACAAGAACCGCTCAGCCTTCTGCAAATGCAGTCGTTCGACAATCTCTTCTCGGGTCCGTTTATCAGCCGTGGCAGTCAGCGCAATGCGCGGTACGTCCGGGAAGAGTTCAGCGAGTTGCCCCAGCTTCAGGTATTCGGGGCGAAAATCGTGGCCCCATTGCGATACGCAGTGGGCTTCGTCGATGGCGAACAAGGCAATTTGCAGATTCTGTAGAAACGCCAGCATCCGTGGCTGGACAAGCCGTTCAGGTGCCAGATAAAGCATCTTGATTTCGCCCAAACGAATTCGATTGGCCAAATCACGTTGCTGCTCGGCGTTTAGCGTGGAGTTCAGAGCTGCCGCCGAAACGCCCAATTCTTCAAGTGTTGCCACTTGATCATCCATCAACGCAATCAGCGGTGAAACCACCACGGCCAAACCGTTTCGCAACAGCCCAGGCACTTGGAAACACAAGGACTTGCCGCCACCGGTGGGCATTAATACCAAGGCATCGCCGCCGTTAGCAACGCGCTCAATAATGGCACCCTGACGACCACGGAAACTGTCGTAGCCGAAGATGTCTTTAAGTACGCGTTGAGCCTGTTCGAGCATAAAAACCCCACAAATCGCAGAAACAATCCTGCTACAGCCGGTTGCGACCCTTGGCAGCATCGCAAAGCGCGGGATTATACCCGAGGGTTTCCAAGCTAGGGACGGCAGCCACATCAGCGGTTGAAATTAACCCTGTTACCGCTTCTAACACCTGACTTGCTGGCGCGCAGGCCGTACACAGCCTAGAATTCAGCATCGTTTATTCCCAAGGTAGTCTTTCAATGTCCTTCGCTGAGCAACTAACCCGCCTGCAAGTTTTCCTCGACGCCGACGAGCTGCACGACGAAGCGTTGGACTACGTGGCCGCCCACGGCTACCTGACCGCGCTGTCGATCTGTGCTGAAGCGGTGCCGAGCCGTGAATGGATCGACACACTGTTCTCTGAGGTGCCGCATTACACCGACGACGCTCAGCGCGAAGAAATCGAAACCACGTTGATTCAGTTGCAAGCGCACATCGCGCGCCAGCTGGCTTCGGACGAAGAGTTCGAGCTGCCCTGTGACTTGGATCTGGGCGATGACCCCGACGATTCCGAGCTGCGCGGCTGGTGTATCGGATTCATGGAAGGCGTGTTTCTGCGCGAAAACGCCTGGTTTGAAAGCGCTGAAGAAGAAGTCAGCGAAATGCTGCTACCCATAATGGTCGGATCGGGCTTGTTCGATGAACAACCCGAGTTTGAGGACATTGCAAAAGATTCGAACCTGATGGACGACATGATCGTGCAAATTCCAGAGGCACTCACTGCGCTGTACCTGCTATGTCAGGCACCAGACGAGAAGCCTGCTCCAGCGATCCTCAAACCTCGCCATCACTGATAAAACAAAGCTCGCCAGTTCAAATTGGCTCTACAGGAGATGCACCCCTCTGTAGAACCAATTTGTGGCGAAGCCGCAGATCGAATCACGACAGATCCGTGGGATAGAATTCATTCTCGAAGCAAACGGCGCGGTGTGCCAGACACACCGCGCCGTTAACGTTTTCCCGCCTTAACTCACACCGTATCCACTTTCAACGAATGGTCAGTGATCATCCCGGTAATGATCGAGGCTGCGTCATGGCCGCCTGCAACCATTCCGCCCGCCCCAGGCGTAACGCCGTAGTGGCTTGCCAGATCGACCCCGGCCAAGTCGATGGTTTGAGTGGGGGCCTGGCCAACGATGGAATTGATCTCAATGGTGGTGACTACACTTGCGCCGGCGCCACTGACTTTAAAGTGCAAGTAGTCATCCAGTGAGGCCGCGCTCGAATTTTCACCCTGCAACAGTTGTGACAAATCAAGCTTATCGACGCCGATACTGAAGTCCGTCACCAAGTCATGGCCAAAGTTTCCTTGCTCCCATTTGAAGGTGTCGTTGCCGCTGCCACCCGTCAACGTGTTGTTACCCAGTCCACCGATCAATATGTCATCACCGCCCCCACCGTTGAGAATATCGTCGCCCAACCCGCCATTGATGATGTTGCTGCCACTGTCCCCTATCAGCGTGTCGTTGAAGTGCGAGCCTATAAGGTTGTCGATGTTGGCCAGCGTGTCAGTCCCGGCACCGAGGGTGTTCTGCGCAGTTATTATGCTCAAGTCAACGTGTACCCCCGCTGTAGCGTTAGCGTAGCTGGCAGTGTTGTTGCCAGCGCCGCCGTCGAGCAAATCGTTACCCGGTCCGCTGATTAAAATATCATTGCCGTTGTCACCAAACAGCTCGCTATTGCCGCTACCCGCCTGAAGCACGTCATTGCCATCACCACCATGTAGATGAACGCTGCCCGGGCCACCGATCAAAACGTCATTATGGTTGGTGCCTTGCAACGTGTTGCCCGCCTGGTAATGAAGGGTCACATCGGCAACGCTGGTTCCACCGTGGCCGTCATTGGCGGTGTAGGTGCCGTGCGAATCGGACGTTAGGTCTTGCGCGCCGGAGTAATTAACCGTCATCTGCAGTTGATAGCTTTCAGCTGCCGTTGCGCTTGCAGCAGAACCGCTGGTGTTAACGATGTTGGTCACATGCAAGTGATACACACCATCGTCAGTGGCCGTGAAGGAATGACCATTGGCAACCGTGGAGAACACACCATTGATGTCCTGCCACTGCATTGAAACGTGAGTTTCATCCTGGGAATTATGCAGGGTCACAGTTTCGCCTTTGTGCAAGGTCACGTTGTAGAGATCTTGTGCGTTAGCGGCCACAGCATTGGCCGCACCTAAATAGCCGTTAAGCACCACCAACGCGGTAAGCGCACCTGCGCTGTTAAAGAAGTCACTACGCTCTACGGTTTTCAACTCATTAGCGCTGCTGTTGCTGGTACCACCAAAATTAATGGGATTGGCGTTAAGCGCGGTGAAATCGGCGCCTTTTGCCGCCCAACCTGTTGTGAAGGTAGTGGGCGATGCCGTCAGCTTATCGCCATTGGGATCAGTGTCGTTGGCCAGCAGCAACGCTGCAGGCACCGTGATGGTAGGCGACAAAATGTTAGTGATGACGTTATCAGCCACCGCCACGGGAGGGGCATTAGGGTTAACGTTAACCAGCAGATTGGCACCTGCCAGGTCGCCATCGTTGTCGCTCGCCACAAAGCCAAACGTTTCCGTCAGTGCCGTAGTGCCAACTTTTGGAGGGGTATAAGTATATTCGCCGTTGTCCATGTCAACGACCAAGGTGCCTCCATTGTGACTAGCGACCGTAATGCTATTGGTGGTTGTGTCGAACGTGCCGTGGCTGGCACCCACCACGCTAACCCCCCCTTGTCCATGGTTGGCTTTGGAATCGTAGGAATAGGATGTCCCATCGACGACGATCGTTTTGATAAACCCGCCGTCCGCGCCAAAGGTACCTCCGGTCATCAGGCTACCGGTAATGGGCACGCCCTGCACCGTGCCGCTCAGCACCGCATCGAGTGCGCTCAGGTCGGTGACCAGCACCGCATTGGTGTCGGTGTGAGTACTACCGTCATATGCCAAAGGGTCGAGGTAAGTGTTGCTGATGCCTGAGCCGAGGCCAATTGCGTAGGCCTTGATGTCGTTGGCGTCAAGGAAGGCCTTCCAACTGATTTCATCGGCAGTGCCAATGTTTTCGTTATGGGTCGGGTTACCGTCAGACAGAAAGTAGGCAACATTTTGCGCTCCAACTATTGCACCGTCGGTAGCGAACGCTTGCTTGGCCACCGCGACCGCTGCGTCGTAGTTAGTTTCGCCACCGGCAGTCAGCGTGCTGATGATCGCTTTAGCTGTGGCGATATCAACCCAAACTGGTGTTTTATCGGTGGCACCGTTGCTAAAGGTCACAATCTGAACCCTTACATCGCCCAGCTCCTGATACCTGTCGAACAACGCGCTGATCGCCTGCTTCTCCAAGGCCAGACGAGACAAGCCAGAGACGCCCGACGCATCGGCCATGCTGCCGGATACATCAATCACTAGCAGCAGGTTTGAATCAACACCCACTACTGGCGAAGTGCGCTCACTACAAACCACCGTTGGTACGTCGTCAACAATGTTGATCGTTAAGGAATTAGTCGCCGTATTGCCCGAGGCATCCGTGGCTCTATAGGTGAAGATGTCGTGCTCGACGTTTGCCCCATCGTTAGCAATGGGTGACGTTTTCGGTGCCGAAGTCAGCGTGTAGGTATAGGTGCCATCGCCGTTGAGGTGAATCTCTCCATATTGACTCACCAAGGTTCCGTTATTGCTGCCCACCAAGCTGTAGTTGACTGTGCCCGCAGCGCCTGACACCGAACCCACCAAGGTGCCCGAAGCAGTTTCCGCAGGCGAATCGGGCATGCTGCCAACCACCGTGCCAGGCGCGAGGTCGTGGCCACTTTGGGTCAAATCCAAAGCATTTTCAAACACGGTGACGCCTTGAGCGCAAACGGCTTTAAGGCAGGAGTCAGTCACATTAATGGAGATAGTCGTGGTACTGACATCACCGTCCGCATCGCGAATTGAATAAGTGAACACATCATGTGCGCCTGAACGACCCACCGAGTCAGGATTGCTGTGATAGGTCGCATTGCCTGATGCGTCCAATACTAACGTGCCGTAAATCCCGACTACGGAGGCGCCCAAGCTTCCGTATGCGGCCTGTGAAGTATCACCACCGGCCCGCACGCCCACCACTGCGCCTCCCGCGCCAGGACCGTCAGCTCCGATGACGTCATTGGTCAACACGTTGCCGTGCACCGTGCCGCCCTCCACTACGCCGACTTTATCAGCATGCGCAGTGGGCACATCGTCAACCACATTGACATCAATCACACCCGAAGCCGAACTGCCTTCACCGTCGTTGGCGACCACCGTAAAGTGTTCGCTGATACTGTTGGCGCCGTCACCGTCAGCTTGCAATGCGTTGTGTTGGAGGGTGTAGCTGTAACTGACCACGCCGGTTTCGGCGTTATACCCGGTGACTGTCAACAAACTGCCGATCACCGTCGAAACAGACGCTGGGAAGCCTTGAATCTCGCCGCCGCTAATAACGTCAATCCCACCTACGTTAAGGCTTTGCAAGCCGTCCGGAGCATGCACCACGAATTCACCGTGCTGAGTCAGCGCCGCCGAATTAGGGCTGGAACCGTTACTGAGGTTTTTCTCATAGACAGTCAGCTCGCCGCCACAAACTTCCAGACCGTTGAGCGTTACCGGGTCATCGTTGTTGTGAACCTGCAACACCAGATTTGCCTGGCTGGTGTCGCCGTCCGCATCCTTGAGGGTGTAGGTGAACGTATCAGTGCCATTGCCTCCATCATGCAG
>NZ_JASJVL010000028.1:0-49500 GCF_035019745.1 Pseudomonas sp. 10S5 | reverse complement strand
CTGATTCCGGCGGCGTTGGCGGAAATCGGCTACCCGTATTGGGATGAAAGCGAAAACCCGGCTTACAAGCTGTTCCTAGGCTAACCCGCTGAGGAGCACTGCTGCGCTGCTACCCTGACTAATAAGCTCTGACAGGAATTTACCAAAAATGGAATATTTCACCGCCATCAAAATCGTCCACGTTGTCGCCACCGTGCTGCTTCTACTCAGCGCATTGGCGCTTGTGGTCTGGGTCATTCGCAGCCGCCGTGCTGGCGACTTGACCGCCCAGCGCCGCACCTTGCAGCGACCATGGTTGTTTGCCTGGATCTTGATGGGCTTGTGCTTGTTGATCTTGCCGGTCAGCGGCTGGTGGCTGGTGCATTACGCCGGCTGGCCATTGGGCCAGACCTGGTTATTGGCCGCGAGCGTGCTTTACACCTTCGGTACCCTGAGCTGGGCGTGGCTGTTGGTGCGCCTCAACCGCCTGCGCGTCCCCTCCGTCATCGGTCACCCCAAATTCACCTTGGCCCTCGCCCTGTTCTGCGGCGTGTGTTTTATCGCCATCGCGGGGTTGATGGGGGCTAAGCCGGTTTAAACCCAAGCGTTATGTCCGGAGTACCGAGACTCCCTCTTCGCAACTTATTCGCGGAGGAACCATTCGAAACGGCTTAATTCCTCAGCGTGATTACCGGCCAGCCACGCCGCTCGGCTTCAGCGCGCAACGTTGGATCTGGGTCGACAGCTATTGGGTTGGCTACTTGCTCCAGTAAGGGCAGGTCGTTCATTGAGTCGCTGTAGAAGTAGCTGTCGTCGAGATTGAATCCGGTCTCCTCTAGCCAGCGATTAAGTCGCGTCACTTTCCCTTCGCGGAAGCACGGGACGTCGGTTGTTCGCCCGCTGTAGCGACCATCAACGATTTCGCACTCGGTGGCCAGCAAGGTATCAACACCAAACCGCGCAACGATTGGCGCGGTCACAAAGCGGTTGGTGGCGGTGATCACCAGCAGTTTGTCACCCGCTTTACGGTGCTTAGCCACCAGCGCTTCGGCTTTGGGCAAAATAATCGGCTCGATGCAGTCGCGCATGAACTCACGGTGCCATATGTCCAACTGGGCCATGTCGGTGCGACCGAGGATTTCCAGGCTGAAGTTCAGATAGTCCGTCAGGTTGAGGGTTCCCGCCAGGTAATCCTGGTAAAACGCGTCGTTGCGCGTTTTGTAGGCGATGGCGTCGAGAATGCCGCGTTCGCAGAGATAATCTCCCCAAGCGTGATCGCTATCGCCACCTAGAAGTGTGTTGTCAAGGTCGAATAAGGCCAGGCGCATGAAGTTACTCACTGAATTACCACGGAAAAGGCCGTCAGAATACGAGCTTTTCACAAGAGTTCACATAAGCTGCGAAGCCTCGTTGCTGCTTTCAACAGCTTTGTGGAACAATGCGACGACATGCGTTTACGAGGCCGCTGCCGTGATCGACCCCGATGGTTTCCGTCCTAATGTCGGGATTATTCTGACAAATGATGCTGGTCAGGTCTTATGGGCTCGGCGAATCAACCAAGATGCCTGGCAGTTTCCGCAGGGTGGAATCAACCCGCTCGAGACGCCAGAAGACGCTTTGTATCGCGAATTGAATGAAGAAGTCGGGCTGGAACGGCAGGATGTTGAAATTCTCGCCTGCACCCGTGGCTGGTTGCGTTATCGTTTGCCGCAGCGTTTGGTCAGAACGCACAGCCAACCGCTGTGCATCGGCCAGAAGCAAAAGTGGTTTCTTCTGCGCCTGATCTCAAACGAGCAGCGGGTAAGGATGGATTTGACCGGTAAACCGGAGTTTGATGGCTGGCGTTGGGTCAGTTATTGGTATCCGTTGGGCCAGGTAGTGACATTCAAGCGCGAGGTTTACAGACGCGCCCTTAAAGAACTTGCACCGCGCCTGTTGGCGCGCGACTGACCACGGAGTTCGACCCCCAGCCATGCTCAATACGCTGCGCAAGATCGTCCAGGAAGTTAACTCCGCCAAGGATCTCAAGGCGGCGTTGGGGATTATTGTGTTACGCGTCAGAGAGGCCATGGGCAGCCAGGTCTGCTCGGTCTATTTGCTCGACACCGAATCCAACCGCTTTGTATTAATGGCCACCGAGGGCCTGAACAAGCGATCCATTGGTAAGGTCAGCATGGCGCCGAACGAAGGTTTGGTCGGTCTCGTGGGGACCCGCGAAGAGCCGCTGAATCTGGAAAACGCTGTTGACCACCCACGTTATCGCTACTTTGCCGAGACTGGTGAAGAGCGCTACGCCTCGTTCCTTGGCGCACCGATTATCCACCACCGTCGCGTGGTCGGGGTGTTGGTGATCCAGCAAAAGGAGCGGCGCCAGTTCGACGAGGGCGAAGAAGCCTTTCTCGTGACCATGAGCGCTCAGTTGGCTGGCGTTATCGCCCACGCCGAAGCCACTGGTTCGATTCGTGGCTTGGGTCGTCAAGGCAAAGGCATTCAAGAAGCCAAGTTTGTTGGCGTGCCGGGCTCGCCAGGCGCGGCTGTCGGTACAGCTGTGGTGATGTTGCCCCCGGCTGATCTGGAAGTGGTGCCCGACAAGAACGTCAGCGACATTAAAGCTGAATTGGCGTTGTTCCAAAATGCACTGGAAGGCGTACGCGGCGATATGCGTTCGCTCTCGGCCAAACTCGCCACGCAGCTGCGACCTGAAGAGCGTGCATTATTTGATGTTTACCTGATGATGCTCGACGACGCTTCTCTGGGCAGTGAAGTGACCGACGTGATCAAGACCGGCCAATGGGCCCAAGGTGCACTGCGCCAGGTAGTCAACGAGCACGTCAAACGTTTTGAATTGATGGACGACGCTTATCT
Source organism: Pseudomonas sp. 10S5 (assembly GCF_035019745.1). Taxonomy (NCBI): domain Bacteria; kingdom Pseudomonadati; phylum Pseudomonadota; class Gammaproteobacteria; order Pseudomonadales; family Pseudomonadaceae; genus Pseudomonas; species Pseudomonas sp. 10S5. Next base: position 46,656 of record NZ_JASJVL010000028.1, on the reverse strand, counting down.
GCGTGAGCGCGCCTCCGACGTCAAGGATTTGGGTCGTCGGCTGTTGGCTTATCTGCAGGAAGCACGTCAGCAAACCTTGGTTTATCCCGACAACACCATTCTGGTCAGCGAAGAACTGTCACCGGCGATGCTCGGTGAGGTGCCCGAAGGCAAGTTGGTCGGCCTGATCTCGGTGCTCGGTTCCGGCAACTCCCACGTCGCGATTTTGGCGCGGGCCATGGGTATTCCCACGGTCATGGGCGTGGTGGATCTACCTTATTCCAAAGTCGATGGCATCCAGCTGATTGTCGATGGCTATCACGGTGAGGTTTACACCAACCCCAGCGATATTTTGCGCAAGCAATACGCTGAAGTGGTCGAAGAAGAGCGCCAGCTGTCCTTAGGTCTGGACTCCTTGCGTGAATTGCCGTGCGTGACGCTGGACGGGCATCGCATGCCACTTTGGGTCAACACCGGCCTGCTGGCAGACGTCGCGCGCGCGCAACAGCGCGGAGCCGAAGGTGTAGGTCTTTACCGCACTGAAGTGCCGTTCATGATCAATCAGCGTTTTCCGAGCGAAAAAGAACAACTCGCGATTTATCGCGAACAATTGGCGGCTTTCCACCCATTGCCAGTGACCATGCGCAGCCTGGACATCGGTGGCGATAAATCGCTGTCGTACTTTCCGATTAAAGAAGACAACCCGTTCCTGGGCTGGCGCGGTATCCGCGTCACCCTCGATCACCCGGAAATTTTCCTGGTGCAGACCCGCGCCATGCTCAAGGCCAGTGAGGGCTTGAACAACCTGCGGATTTTGCTGCCAATGATTTCCAGCACCCACGAAGTGGAAGAAGCGTTACACCTGATCCACCGAGCCTGGGGCGAAGTACGCGACGAAGGGTTCGACGTGCCGATGCCGCCAATTGGTGTGATGGTTGAAGTCCCGGCAGCGGTGTACCAAACCCGTGAATTGGCGCGTCAGGTGGACTTCCTTTCGGTGGGTTCCAACGACTTGACCCAATACTTATTGGCGGTAGATCGCAACAACCCACGGGTTGCCGATCTGTATGACTACCTGCACCCGGCAGTGCTGATGGCGTTGCAGCATGTGGTGCACGATGCCCATTTGGAAGGTAAACCAGTGAGCATTTGCGGTGAGATGGCCGGCGACCCCGCGGCAGCGGTGCTATTGATGGCAATGGGTTATGACAGTTTGTCGATGAATGCCACCAACTTGCCGAAAGTGAAGTGGATGTTGCGTCAGATCCACCTGAGCAAGGCCAAGGAGTTGCTGGCGCAATTGATGACCAACGACAATCCGCAAGTCATCCGCAGCTCGTTGCAGTTGGCCCTGCGTAATCTTGGCCTGGCCCGGATGATTAATCCGGCGTCGGTTAAAGGGCATTGATCACGCAGCACGGCACCACAGGGATTTAGGTCAAACAATCAACTCAACCACCCCTAAATGCCCGCCATACGGCCCGAAGCTGTGTTCAGCGAAGTGACGACTGCCGTCGGCATTAACGATCAATGCGCTGCTGGCGCGCGTGCCGTAGTTCGGGCTGGAAATAAACACGCTGGATAACAGGCTTTCCGTAACCCGTCCTACCCCGGTGTCAGGTAGACCAGCCTCGGGTGCAATGTCAGGATCGCGCAGTAACCCCAATAGCGCCGAGACTTGCGGATCGTCTAATTCAGCGAGCAGCGCCGCTTTGGCTTTCAACAGCTTTGGCCATGGAGTGTCCAGTCCGGCGTTTGATAGGCCGTAAACACCGGCCTTGAGTAGCTGCGGCTGCGCACTGACCGCACTCAGGAAAAACAAAGAATCCGCCGTGCCCAGCAACAAATTGAAACCCCCATATTCGCCTGCACATGCCACCACTTCGGCCAGATAATCCTCAATGGGCTGCTCACCGGTCAGAAACCGCGCAACCAGTTCGCCGCGAGAGCGTCGTCCCGGCGGGTGATTCGGATCGCGAATGTTAGTCAGCGCTGCAAATCGACCGTGGTTTCCGATACCGAGCCACGTCCCACCAGCTTCCAGATCCCGGCCCGCATACACGCCGGGCGCATCGTGCCATTCAGTCATTGGCTGGGTCGGGCGCGCGTAAAATTCATCGCGGTTGGCAGCGACGATCAGCGGTTGCCGGTGAGTGGGGCGCCAAGCGAAGACGATCAGGCACATGCGAACCTCCTTTTTCACCACTGTACCGCAGATCGATCCGACACCCATCCGCTCACACGGGTAGAGCTAAAGGGTGTGCTTCCGTTACCATGACCGATTGAAAATCGCAGACGGCTGACCGCTGCTGCCAAAGCGTTTATTTGAGGAGTCGCAATGCTGCCTTACCCGCAGATTGATCCAGTTGCATTGGCCATTGGCCCGCTGCAGATTCATTGGTATGGCTTGATGTACCTGGTCGGCATTGGTGGTGCATGGTTACTCGCGTCACGTCGTATGAACCGTTTCGACCCGACCTGGACCAAAGAAAAGCTCTCCGACCTGATCTTTTGGCTAGCCATGGGGGTTATCGTCGGTGGGCGACTGGGCTATGTGCTGTTCTATGACCTGAGTGCCTACATCGCCAATCCGCTGTTGATTTTCGAAGTTTGGAAAGGCGGTATGGCGTTCCACGGCGGCTTTATCGGCGTGATGATTGCCGCCTGGTGGTTCGGCAGGCGCAACGGCAAGTCGTTCTTCCAATTGATGGACTATGTTGCGCCGATGGTCCCGATTGGTTTGGGCGCCGGGCGTATCGGCAACTTCATCAATGCCGAATTGTGGGGCAAACCGACGGACCTGCCGTGGGCCATGATTTTCCCGCCGTTCAGCGATCCGGCGCAGTTGCCGCGTCATCCGTCGCAGCTTTATCAATTCGCGCTGGAAGGCGTGGCACTGTTCGTCATCCTCTGGCTGTTCTCGCGCAAACCCCGTCCGACCATGGCGGTTTCCGGGATGTTCGCGTTGTTCTATGGGATCTTCCGCTTTGTCGTCGAATTCGTCCGCGTGCCGGATGCGCAGCTGGGCTATTTGGCTTGGGGCTGGGTCACTATGGGTCAGATTCTGAGCCTGCCAATGATCATTGGCGGTCTGGTGCTGATCTGGCTGGCGTATCACCGCGCATCTGCCACCAAAAGCGCGACGGTTTAACACTGAAATGCCGGGCGTTTACGTCCGGCGGGTTCATTGATGCAGGGTAATGTATGAAGCAATATCTGGATCTGGTCGCTCATGTGATCCAAAACGGAACGCTGCAAGCGAACCGCACCGGGGTCAAAACCATTAGTTTTCCCGGCGCCATGCTGCGTTATGACCTGAAAGAGGGCTTCCCGGCGATTACCACCCGGCGCATGGCCTTTAAGTCGGCCATCGGCGAAATGGTCGGTTTCCTGCGTGGCGTGAGCAACGCCGCAGAGTTTCGAGAGCTGGGTTGCAAGGTCTGGGACCAAAACGCCAACGAAAACGCGCAATGGCTGGACAACCCATTCCGCAAGGGCGAAGACGATTTAGGCGAAATTTACGGTGTGCAATGGCGCAAGTGGCCCGCGTATAAACGTATCGATTCTGGCAACGTCAAGGCTATCGAGCTGGCGATCAGTCATGGCTATCGGCAAATTGCTCAGTCCGAAGAATACGGTCAGGCCTATGTGGTGCTGTACAAGGCCATCGACCAGATTCGCCAGTGTGTCGACACCATCATGAAAGACCCAGGCAGCCGGCGGATTCTGTTTCATGGCTGGAACTGCGCGCAATTGGATGAAATGGCCTTACCGCCGTGTCATCTGCTTTACCAGTTCCACCCTAACCAGGAAACTCGCGAAATCTCCCTGACGCTGTATATCCGCTCCAACGATTTGGGGCTGGGAACGCCGTTCAACCTGACCGAAGGCGCGGCGTTGCTGTCGCTGATCGGACGCCTGACGGGCTACACCCCGCGTTGGTTCACGTATTTCATTGGTGATGCCCACGTCTATGAAAATCACCTGGACATGCTCAATGAACAGCTCAAGCGCGAGCCGTTCCCGGCGCCTCAGTTGGTGATCTCCGAGCGCGTGCCAGCGTTCGCCCAGACTGGCGTGTATCAACCAGAATGGTTGGAGCTGATCGAACCGGCTGATTTCTCGCTGGAAGGGTATCAACATCACCCAGCCATGACGGCGCCGATGGCTGTTTGAAAATGGGTGCCTGACACATCGCCTTCCCGAATGAATTCGGGAAGGGCTTAGCGCGTTGTCGTAGACACGCCGCCATCAATGCCCATGACTTCTCCCCACATGAGAATGCTCGCTCTCCACCGCTATCACCGCGCCACTCACTTCCAACTGCTGCAAAATCCCACAGTGTTTCAGCGTGCCGTCGGTGCAGCGTTGGCGCAGTTCCAGTAATTGCGTTTGCAGCGCTTGCAGGCTGGCGACCCGGGCGTTGACGTGTTGGATGTGTTCGTCGATCAATGCATTGACGCTCTCGCATTGGTCTTGCGGGCTGTCACGCAAACTCAACAGGCTGCGGATTTCTTCGTGAGTCATGTCCAGGCTGCGGCAATTGCGAATAAACGTCAGCCGCTCAACATGAGCCTGGGTGTACACCCGATAATTGCCGTCACTGCGCGCAGGCGGCGGCAGCAGGCTTTCGCGTTCGTAGTAGCGGATGGTTTCCACTTGGCAATCGGTCAGTTTTGCCAGTTCGCCAATCTTCATGGATTTATCTCAAATAGTTGCTTGACCCTATAGTGGCTACAGGGTGTTCACTTGGCAATAAGCGCCAACAAGGACACCCTTATGAATTCCCTCGAACACCGCCACGTCAAACTGCCCGCCGCCCATGATCATGACCACGGCTGCTGTTCGAGCGCTAGCGCTCCGGCCATCGTTAAAATCGCTACGTCGTCTGCTTCGGCTGGCCGGCTGAGCAGTTTTCGCATCGAGCAAATGGACTGTCCTACCGAGCAAACCTTGATCCAGAACAAACTGGGCAAGCTCGCCGGTGTTCAGCAGTTGGAATTCAACCTGATCAATCGGGTGCTGGCAGTGACCCACGATCTGCCTTGCGTCGATCCAATCATTGAAGCCATCAAGTCGATAGGCATGCATGCCGAGCCGATTGAGAAGGGCGCTGATCTCGCCGCGCCCGCACCGATGCCGCAGAAAAAATCCTGGTGGCCGCTGGCTGTGTCGGGCGTCGCCGCGTTGGCCTCCGAAGTGATTCACTTTACTCAGTTGGCGCCAACGTGGGTGGTTGCGCTGGTGGCGATCATTGCGATTTTGAGCGGTGGCCTGAGCACCTACAGAAAGGGCTGGATCGCCCTGAAGAACTTCAACTTGAACATCAATGCGCTGATGAGCATCGCGGTGACCGGTGCTGTGTTGATTGGGCAGTGGCCAGAAGCGGCCATGGTGATGTTCTTGTTCACCGTGGCGGAACTGATCGAAGCCAAATCTCTTGACCGCGCACGCAATGCCATCGGCGGTTTGATGCAGATGACCCCGGACGTTGCCACCGTGCAACAGGTCGACGGTTCATGGGTTGAGCAAGACGTGAAACACATCGAGCTGGGCGCTCGTGTACGGATTAAGCCCGGTGAGCGCATTGGTTTGGACGGCGATGTGGTGTCCGGCAGTTCGACCATTGATCAGGCATCTATTACCGGAGAAAGCCTGCCGGTAGAAAAGACCGTGGGCGATAAAGTCTTCGCCGGCACCCTCAATCAATCGGGCTCACTGGAATATACGGTGACGGCGGCGGCCAACAATTCGACCTTGGCGCGAATCATCCATGCGGTGGAAGCGGCGCAAGGCTCGCGGGCGCCGACCCAGCGGTTTGTCGACAGCTTCTCGAAAATATACACGCCAGCGGTGTTTATCTTGGCCTTGGCCGTGGCAATCATCGCGCCGCTGTTCATGGGCGCGGTCTGGTTCGATTGGATCTATCGGGCGCTGGTGCTGTTGGTGGTTGCGTGTCCTTGTGCGTTGGTGATTTCCACCCCGGTGACCATTGTCAGCGGTTTGGCTGCTGCTGCGCGTAAAGGGATTTTGGTCAAGGGCGGTGTGTATTTGGAAAACGGGCATCGGCTCAATTATTTAGCGCTGGATAAAACCGGGACCATCACCCACGGCAAACCGGTGCAGACCGATTTCATGTTGCTTGAGGCGCTGACGACTGATGCCGTCGCCATCGCCGCCAGCCTGGCCAATCGCTCGGACCATCCGGTGTCCCAAGCCATCGCCAAGGCCGCGGATACACAGGGCGTTTCGCTACACGACGTGCAGGCGTTCGAGGCGCTAGTGGGTCGTGGAGTGAAGGGCGAAGTCGCGGGTCGGGTTTATTACTTGGGTAACCACCGCCTCGTCGAAGAGCTGGCGCTGTGTTCCGTCGCACTGGAAGAGAAGCTCGATGCGCTGGAAATCCAAGGCAAAACCGTGGTCCTGCTGTGTGATCAGTCCGGCCCGCTGGCGCTGTTCGCAGTGGCCGATACGGTCAAGGACAGCTCCCGTGAAGCGATCCGCCAATTGCACGAATTGGGCATCAAAACTGTGATGCTGACTGGCGACAACCCGCACACCGCCAAGGCAATTGCCGAGCAAGTGGGGATTGAACAGGCGCAGGGTAATTTATTGCCAGCAGACAAGTTGCAGGCCATTGAGCAATTGTATGCCCAGGGGCATCGGATCGGGATGGTAGGTGACGGCATCAACGACGCCCCGGCGTTGGCGCGGTCGGAGATTGGTTTCGCCATGGCTGCCGCAGGCACCGACACCGCAATTGAAACTGCGGATGTGGCGTTGATGGACGATGACTTGCGCAAGATCCCGGCGTTTATCCGACTGTCACACCAGACCTCGGCGATTCTGAAGCAGAACATCGTGCTGGCGCTGGTGATCAAGGCGGTTTTCCTGGCGATCACCTTCGCGGGCATGGCGACTATGTGGATGGCGGTGTTCGCTGACATGGGTGTGAGTTTGTTGGTGGTGTTTAACGGTCTGCGGTTGCTCAGAAAATAAGCGTTGCCCATGACATCGTCTTCGCAAGCTTGCTTGCGAAAAGGATGACACGGTGTTTAGTTGGAAAATCGCTTCTGGCCCCACTCAATCATGCCTTGCAGCAGATTTTTCAGAACCTTTTGCGTCGGTTCAGCCAAATCCTTGCGGTAGTTGAACGGCTCGTATTCTTCCATGTACGTGCTTTGCGCCAGCTCAAGTTGTACGGCGTGGATGTTGTTGGCCGGGTCTCCGTAGTGGCGAGTGATGTGGCCGCCTTTGAAGCGCCCATTCAGTACGTGGGTGTAATCGGTGGCCGCTGCGCACGTGGCTTGGAGCAAGGTGGCCAGTTCCGTGTCGCAGCTCAGGCCATTGAAAGTGCCGAGGTTGAAGTCCGGCAAACGGCCTTCAAACAAATGCGGAATCGAGCCCCGGATCGAGTGCGCATCGAACAGCAGCGCATAACCAAAATCGTCGCGTAAGCGCGCCAACTCTTGTTGCAGCGTCTGGTGATACGGCGTCCATATCTGCGCCAGATACGTTGCGCGTTCTTCGGTGCTGGGCATCTGGTTTTCGCGGAACAGCGGCTCGCCGTCGAACAGGATGGCCGGGTACAACCCGGTGGTCGCACCAACGTACAGCGGCTTGTCATCTGACGGTCGATTGAGGTCGATGACGAAGCGCGAGTATTCAGCGGCCAAGGTGCTGGCGCCCAGTTCTTCGGCGAAGTCATACAGCGTCGGGATGTGCCAGTCGGTGTCCGGCAGGCTGTGCGCCGCGTCCACCAAGCCTGTTTTCACCGCCGGGGTCAAATTTAACCCGGCGTGGGGCATGCTGATCAGCAGCGGCAACCGGCCACGTTTGAAATTCAGAACCTTGTCCACAAGTGCCTCCTGTTAAATAAAACATATGACATTCAATTGTAGGCGCGCATTACTCACACCGACTCAACCCCATGCCGCACGATCCGCTTGTCCAAATCACCACCAAGCCAGTAGGCCAAATCCGCTGGTCGTTCGATCTTCCAAGCCACAAAGTCAGCAAACTTGCCCACTTCCAGTGAACCATGGGTGTCGCCCAATCCCAATGCTTTAGCGGCGTTGAGAGTCACGCCGGCCAAGGCTTCTTCCGGGGTCATGCGGAACAAGGTGCAGGCCATGTTCAGCATCAATCGCAGGGATAGCGCGGGCGAGGTGCCGGGGTTCAGATCGGTAGCGATGGCGATATCGACCCCGTGCTTACGCAACGCATCCATCGGCGGTAGTTGGGTTTCCCGAAGAAAGTAGTACGCGCCAGGCAGCAATACGGCGACGGTTCCGGCAGCGCCCATGGCGATAGCGTCAGCCTCGCTCATGAATTCCAGGTGATCCGCCGACAGCGCCTGATAGCGCGCCGCAAGACTCGATCCGGCTAAGGATGACAACTGCTCGGCGTGTAACTTCACCGGTAAACCCAGTTCGCCCGCGCAAATGAACACTTGTTCAACCTGTGCCGGTGAGAACGCCAGGTATTCGCAGAACGCATCCACTGCGTCCACCAAGCCTTCTGCCGCCAATGCCGGGAGCATCACGCTGCAAATGTGGTGGATGTAGTCGTCGGCGCGATCCTTGTATTCCGGTGGCAATGCGTGGGCCGCCAGGCACGTGCTGCGAACCGTGACCGGAAGCACGGTGCCCAGACGCCGAATGACCCGCAGGATTTTGCGTTCGCTGGCCAAATCCAGGCCGTAGCCGGACTTGATTTCCACGGTGGTAACGCCGTCGTGTAGCAAACGCTTGAGGCGTTGTTCGGCGCTGGCGAACAGCTCGTCCTCGCTGGCTGCTCGGGTAGCGCGCACGGTGCTGGCGATTCCTCCGCCTGCCGCCGCGATTTGCGCGTAGCTCACGCCGTTCAATCGTTGCTCAAACTCGCCACTGCGGTTGCCGCCGAATACGGTGTGAGTGTGACAGTCGATCAAGCCGGGGGTTACCCACGCGCCGTCGAGGCTGATGACGCTAGTGAAGTCTTCGGTTGGGGCATCGGCTTGCGGCCCAATCCACTCGATGAGTTCGCCTGAGGTGACAATGGCGGCGTTTTCGATAATTGAGTAGCTGCCCTGCGCCATCGTCGCTACGTGGCAGTGCTTCCAGAGCGTTTTCATCTAGGGTCTCCGCAGTCATAACGTTAGGAGCCAACAACCTGTTGGCGAGGCGGTATGTCAGGCATACCGCGTCAGGCTTTCACCAACACGTTGGCTCCTACAGGAGTGGTTTACAAGCTTGGTAATACGTTCGCCGGGATTAACGTGTTCAAGCATTTGGACGCCAACAACTGCATGGCGGCTTCGATGTCTGGCGCAAAAAAACGGTCCTTGTCGTAGAAGGATACTTTGCTGCGCAGGGCGGTGCGTGCTTGTTCCAGTTTCGGCGAGCTTTTCAAGCCTTCACGAAAGTCCAGACCCTGGCAGGCGGCCAACCATTCCACAGCGAGAATACCGCGTACATTTTCGGCCATTTCCCACAGACGCTTACCCGCAGCCGGTGCCATGGAAACGTGGTCTTCCTGGTTGGCCGAAGTTGGAATGCTGTCGACACTGTGCGGATGCGCCAAGGCTTTGTTCTCGCTGGCCAGTGCGGCGGCGGTCACTTGGGCAATCATGAAGCCGGAGTTCACCCCGCCATTAGCCACCAGAAACGGCGGTAATTGCGACATGTGCTTATCCATCATCAGCGAGATACGGCGCTCGCTAAGGGCGCCGATTTCGGCGAAGGCCAGGGCCAGGTTATCGGCGGCCATCGCTACCGGTTCGGCGTGGAAGTTACCGCCTGAAATCACTTCACCCTCAGCCGCAAACACCAACGGGTTGTCCGACACCGCGTTGGCTTCGATGCCCAACACTTCAGCGGCCTGACGCAGTTGAGTCAGGCAGGCGCCCATGACTTGCGGTTGGCAGCGCAGCGAGTACGGGTCTTGGACCTTGTCGCAATCTCGGTGGGAATCAGAAATCGGGCTGCTGTCGCCTAACAGGTCGCGGTAGCACGCAGCGGCGTCGATTTGGCCGCGTTGGCCCCGGGCTGCGTGAATCCGTGCGTCGAATGGTGCACGCGAACCCAACACCGCTTCCACGGTTAACGCACCACAGGCCATCGCAGCGGCGAACAGGTCTTCACTTTCGAACAGACCACGCAACGCGAACGCAGTGGACACCTGGGTGCCGTTGAGCAATGCCAAGCCTTCTTTTGCGGCCAGTGTCAGCGGCTTCAACCCGGCTACGGCCAAGGCTTCGGTCGCTTCCAGCCATTCGCCTTTGTAGCGGGCTTTGCCTTCACCCAGCAGCACCAGTGACATGTGCGCCAAAGGTGCAAGATCGCCCGACGCGCCCACCGAACCCTTGAGTGGAATGTGCGGGTAAACCTCGGCATTGATCAGCGCGATCAAGGCGTTGATGACCTGACGACGAATACCGGAGAAACCACGGCTGAGGCTGTTGACCTTGAGTACCATGACCAGACGCACCAGCTCATCACTGATCGGCTGACCGATCCCGGCGGCATGGGACAACACCAATGAGCGCTGAAGATTTTCCAGATCCTCGCTGGCAATGCGCGTCGAGGCCAGCAGACCGAAACCGGTGTTGATACCGTAGGCGGTGCGGTCTTCGGCGAGAATTTGCTCAACACAGGCCACGCTGTTTTCGATCTGCTGTGAGGCGCTTTCATGCAGGCTAAGGTTGACCGGGTGGTGATAAATCTCACGCAGTTGCGCCAATGTCAGGGTGCCGGGAATCAGGTTAAGCTCAGTCACGTTGTTACTCCATCAAATGGTGGCCACCCGCCGTTGTACGAACCGATTTACGTATTCGTCTGCGGGTGAATATAGAATTTCTTTGGGCGTACCCACTTGGATCAACTGACCGTCCTTAAGGATGGCAATGCGGTTGCCGATGCGCAGTGCTTCGTCAAGATCATGGGTGATGAATACGATGGTTTTGTGCAAGCTGGCTTGCAGCGCCAGCAGTTGGTCTTGCATCTCGGCGCGGATTAACGGGTCGAGTGCGCTAAAGGCTTCGTCCATCAAAATGATGTCGGTGTCAGCCGCCAATGCGCGGGCAAGTCCTACGCGCTGACGCATGCCGCCCGACAGCTGATGCGGATATTTATCTTCATAACCCTTGAGGTCCACGGCGCCGATCCAGTGCATCGCGCGCTCGGCACAGAACGTCTTGGACTCACCACGGACTTTCAAGCCGTACGCCACGTTATCGACTACGGTCTTGTGTGGCAGCAGGCCGAAGCTTTGAAACACCATGCTGATTTTATGCCGACGAAATTGACGCAAGGCTTCCATGTCGTAGCCAAGGATGTCTTCGCCATCCACCAGAAGCTGCCCGCTAGTAGGGTCGATCAGGCGGTTGATGTGACGCACCAAGGTCGATTTGCCGGAGCCGGACAACCCCATGATTACAAAAATTTCGCCGCTTTCAATAGACAGCGACAGGTCGCTGACCCCGACTACACAGCCGGTTTGTGCCAATACCTGATCCTTGGATTTGTGGTCTTTAATCATTCGCAGCGCCTCTGTCGAGCGATTGCCGAAGATTTTAAAGACGTTTCTGACGACGATCTTACTCATCGCTTCGCTCATTTGGTCGCCTCATGCCGTGGTCGACCGTAGGCCTGCGTGATGCGGTCGATGACCACCGCGAGAATCACGATGGCCAGACCGGCTTCCAGTCCTTTGCCGACATTGAGGGTTTGAATCCCGACCAGCACGTCTTCACCCAGCCCGCGTGCGCCAATCATTGAGGCGATCACCACCATCGACAAGGCCATCATCGTGGTCTGGTTGATCCCGGCCATGATGCTCGGCAGCGCCAGCGGCAGTTGTACACCGAACAACTGTTGCCAGCGATTAGCGCCAAAGGCGTTGATTGCCTCCATAACTTCACCGTCGACCTGACGAATACCCAGATCGGTCAGGCGGATCAGCGGCGGCGCGGCGTAAATCACCGTGGCAAAAATCGCGGGTACTTTGCCCAAGCCAAACAGCATCAGCACGGGTATGAGGTACACGAAGCTGGGCATGGTCTGCATGATGTCCAGCAACGGCATCATCACCGACCTAAGTCGGTTGTTGCGCGCCGTCAGGATGCCCAGCGGAATACCAATCGCCACTGAAATAATCGTCGCCACTAGCATCAGGGCGAGGGTTTGCATCAGTTTGTCCCACAGGCCTACGGCGCCCACCAGGAACAGCAGACCAACAATCACAACTGTCGTGAACAGCTTGCGTGTCGCGTGCCAGGCAATGCCGCCGACAATCGCTAGCATCAGCCACCATGGCGCCAGGCGCAGCAGGGCTTCAAGGTTGACGATGGCCCACAGCAGGGTGTTTGAGATCTGACGAAACACGTCGCCATAGTTAATCACCAGCGTGTCGACCCATCGATTGACCCAGTCAGCGATGGAGAAAGTGAAGCTCTCGGGGAACATAGAAGGCTCTCGATCAAATAGGAGTAGCAAAACGGCGGTCAGGCCGATCAGCTTAGGCGATTCGCGGCGTACTTTGGTTGTCCATGCTTGATTCGTCTTAGACGAAAACACGCACAATTCCATCGTCTCAGCCCGCTGAATGGCTTCGGCGTTCACTGTTGTTCCCATTAACGAGTGCATTTTATGGTCGTCAGTTCATTGCTGTCCGAGCCCGCGAATGTGTTGCTATTGTTTGCGGGGCATCGGACTCCTCCAGGAGAATCAGCCGGTCAGGAATCGGGCTGTGCCATTTCTTCGCGATCAGGTAATACACGACGGCGGGCACGACCAGCCCAATGATCCATGAAATGTCGGTATCACCCAGGCGCTCGACCAAGGGACCGGTGTAAAACTGAGTGGCAATGAACGGCATCTGAATCACCACACCGAACACGTACACACCGATGCCAATCCAGTTCCAGCGACCGTAACGGCCATCGGGATCGGACAGCGCCGGGATGTCGTAGCGTTCTTTGGTGACGCAATAGAAATCCACCAGGTTGATCGCGCTCCACGGGGTAAAGAACGCCAGCAGAAACAGGATGAACGCCGAGAAATCCTTGAGGAACGAATCTTTGCCCGCCAATGCCAACAGTGTGGCGACGCCGACCATGCCGAAAATATAGGCCAGACGCAGGCCAGTGGAGATGTGCCGGCTGCCGCGAAAGCCGCTGACGATGGTGGCAATCGACATGAAGCTGCCATAGGCGTTGAGGGTGGTGATCGTGACCTTGCCAAACGCGACGCTGAAATACAGCAGAGCCGCAACCACTCCTGTGCCGCCGAGGCTGACGATGAACGAGACTTCATGGTGGGCGAAGGACTTACCGGCTAACGCTGCTGCAAACACACCGAACACCATCGACGCCTGCGCACCGATAACCGACCCCAGGCCAACGGCCCAGAAGGTTTTTACTGCTGAGGTTCTGCGCGGCAAATAGCGCGAATAGTCCGCCACGTAGGGACCAAACGCGATCTGCCAGGACGCCGACAACGACATCGCTAACAGGAAGCTGGCGAGGGAAAAGTGCTTGTTGCCCAACAGGGCGCCGATATCATTTCCAGCTAGCAGCGCGCCGAACAGGTAAACAAAGGCGATGATGCCAATCACGCTCGCTATCCGGCCGATCACATGGATGACCCGGTAACCAAAAATGGTCGCCACCACGATCAGCGCAGCGAAAATAAGGATACCCTGCCAGTCCGGGACGTGAATCAGCTGCGCCACTGCCTGCCCGGCAAGCACCGAACCGCTGGCGGAAAAGCCGATGTACATCAAACATACCAACACCAACGGAATCACCGCGCCGTACACGCCAAACTGCACGCGGCTGGAGATCATTTGCGGCAGGCCCAGCTTCGGGCCTTGAGCCGCGTGCAACGCCATCACGCCGCCGCCCAGCAATTGGCCGATCAGCAAACCCACCAACGACCAGAACACATCACCGCCCAGCACCACGGCCAAGGCCCCGGTGACGATGGCAGTGACTTGTAGGTTGGCGCCTAGCCACAACGTGAACTGACTGAACAGACGACCGTGTCTTTCAGCGTCCGGAATGTAATCGATCGAACGCCTTTCGATCAGGGATTGGTTGGCAACGCGATCATCTGGAACAGCCATGCGACCACCTCTATGGGGGAATGCGGTAGGGACATCAGGGCACAGCGTGAAAACCTGTGGGACCGAATTCATTGGGGAAGCGGCATGTCTGACACACCGCGTTTATCCATTCCCGAATGAATTCGGTCCCACAATGGCGGGGTTAGCGATTCAGCATCGGCAGGTTCAAACCCTGCTCGTTGGCGCAATCAATCGCGATTTGATAACCCGCGTCGGCGTGGCGCATGACACCGGTCGCTGGGTCGTTGTGCAGCACGCGGGCGATACGTTCTGCCGCTTCGTCGGAACCGTCGCACACAATCACCATGCCAGAATGTTGCGAGAAGCCCATGCCAACGCCGCCGCCGTGGTGCAAAGACACCCACGTTGCGCCACTGGCGGTGTTGAGCAGGGCGTTGAGCAACGGCCAGTCAGAGACCGCATCGGAACCATCCTGCATTGACTCGGTTTCGCGGTTCGGGCTGGCCACTGAACCGGAGTCCAGGTGGTCACGGCCGATCACAACCGGTGCCGACAACTCGCCGCTGCGGACCATTTCGTTGAACGCCAGGCCGAGCTTGGCGCGCTGGCCCAGGCCCACCCAGCAAATACGTGCTGGCAAACCCTGGAACGCGATGCGCTCGCGGGCCATGTTCAGCCAGTTATGCAGGTGGGCGTCGTCCGGGATCAGCTCTTTGACCTTGGCGTCGGTTTTGTAGATGTCTTCCGGGTCGCCAGACAAGGCCGCCCAACGGAAAGGGCCTACACCGCGGCAGAACAGTGGGCGAATGTAAGCGGGCACAAATCCTGGGAAGTCGAACGCGTTGGCTACGCCTTCGTCTTTGGCCATCTGGCGGATGTTGTTGCCATAGTCGAAGGTCGGCACGCCGGCTTTCTGGAAGTCCAGCATCGCTTGAACATGAACCGCCATCGATTGCTTGGCGGCTTTAACCACGTTCGCAGGCTCAGTCAGGGCGCGGGCGCGGTATTCTTCCCAGGTCCAACCAGCCGGCAAGTAACCGTTGAGTGGGTCGTGGGCGCTGGTTTGGTCAGTGACCATATCCGGGCGCACGCCACGGCGAACCATTTCCGGGAGGATCTCGGCAGCGTTACCGCACAGCGCGATGGAGATGGCTTTGCCTTCAGCGGTGTATTTGGCGATACGGGCCAATGCGTCGTCGAGATCGATTGCTTGCTCGTCTACATAGCGAGTCTTGAGGCGGAAATCGATACGGCTCTGTTGGCATTCAATGTTCAGCGAGCACGCACCGGCCATGCCTGCGGCCAACGGTTGAGCACCGCCCATTCCGCCCAGGCCAGCGGTCAGTACCCATTTGCCTTCCAAGCTGCCGTTGTAGTGTTGGCGACCGGCTTCAACAAAGGTTTCGTAAGTGCCTTGAACGATGCCTTGGCTGCCGATGTAGATCCAACTGCCGGCAGTCATCTGGCCGTACATGGCCAGGCCCTTGGCATCCAGTTCGTTGAAGTGTTCCCAAGTGGCCCAGTGTGGCACCAGGTTTGAGTTGGCAATCAGCACCCGTGGCGCGTTGCTGTGGGTCTTGAATACGCCCACCGGTTTGCCGGATTGAATCAGCAGGGTTTCGTCGTCATTCAGGTTGGTCAGGCTTTCGACGATCTTGTCGTAGCATTCCCAGTTACGCGCGGCGCGGCCGATGCCACCGTAAACCACGAGTTCTTTCGGGTTCTCTGCCACTTCCGGGTCGAGGTTGTTCATCAACATTCGCAGCGGCGCTTCGGTCATCCAGCTCTTGGCGGTCAGCTTGGTCCCACGGGCGGCGCGAACTTCAACGTCACGATGGCGGGTCCAGGTTTCAGGGGTCCAGTGGTTATTGTCAGTCACGAAAAAACTCCTCAGCGAAGTGGGCAAGCCGGTCGGTGTCGAGTTTCTCGAACAGGCGAAGCGGATTCAGCCAATAAAATTCATCGTTCGGATGCATGGGTAGCAGGGCGGTTACCGTCACAGCTATGTGCACACATCTTTACTTGTACATACAAGCATATGCAATCGTAAGACCAACTTCATTTGGGTGTCCAGAAGAAAGTTTTCCAGAGCAATAGAAGGCCCGAAACAGAGGGGTCTTGGCAGGATTAAAAGTGATGGGCGGTGATTGGGTGCGGTCGCCGGTTGGCGAATAGATGAGCGATTTCGCGCTACGCTGGGGCGTTCGGTAACAGCGTGCGAGGGGTTGGTGCGCGTAAAAGCGTTTAGCGAATGCTGGCTATACCGGCTTTAACCGTCGCGGCTTAGAACATCGAGAATGACTTCGTCGATGCGATCCAGTGTGGCAGGGCTCAGCGGTTCGTTGTCCTTGGTGGCCATCGGTGTTCCGTTCAATCGGGCTAGGGTTTTGCGGACTTATCAAATCGCAGTCAGTTCGATCACACAGCAGGTTTCGTTGACCGACAATTCCAACAAGCCGGGGTTACCGTCCAGTTGCAGGCAGTCATGCTTGCCCAGACCGTGGGTGGAGGTGCCTGTGGTGACGCTCAAACCCTCTGTCACGCTGAAGACCAGCACTGTGCCAGCAGAACTGAAAAAACGCTGATGTCCGTCGATCCATTGCAGGCGGGCGTTGTAACGGTGTGGCGCGTAAATCAGGTTGAAGTCACGTATGTCGCCGCCGAGCAATGTACAGCTGGCTTGGCTCTCGCCGCTAAATGCCAGCGGATCCAAGGGCAGCAGTGCACGCGTGATCTGGCCGTCGACGTGCAATGTCATGCCGTCGCCTTGCAGCACCGTGATGATTCGCTGGTAGCCGGGAAAGCTGGAAAAGCCGCCCGATTCGGCGATGTCGGCAATCGACAGACGCCAGCCAAAACCGTCCATTCCGGTGCCGGCGTCGCGGGTGATTTCCTCAGTGCTGCCACCACCGTTTTTCCACGGCATGCGCGGGTAGTCGGCGGCGCGTAGAACGGTCAGTTGACTCATTTGCTGAAACGTCCTTCCAGGCGATGCCGGGAGCCGGGGTGAATCAGGCGTGCGGCGGTCACCGGCTGACGACCTGACCATGTGCGGCGGCGAATCAGCAGGCACGGCTCACCGCGTTCGATTTGCAGCAACTCGCATTCCAGTTCTTCAGCCAAAATGGCTTCGACCACGTGTTCACCCTCGGTCAGCGGTGCGACTTGCGACAGATAGGCGTAAGGCGTTTGTTTGGTGAAGTCCTGCATCAGGTAGTGCGGCGCTACCTGAGCGTTGACGAAGCGGTCTTCGATTTGCACCGGGATGTCATTCTCGAAATGCACGATCAGCGAGTGAAATACCCGCTGGCCTTCACGCATGTCCAAGGCCAGGGCCCGTTCGGAGCCTGCGGCTTCTTCGTTCAGGATGATGACTTTGCAAGTATGAACATGGCCGCGCGAGGCAATTTCATCGGCGATGTTGTGTACTTCAAAAAGCGCTGACTGGCTTTTGGGCTCGGCGACAAACGTACCGACGCCTTGCATACGCACCAACAGGCCTTCGGCGGTCAGTTCACGCAGGGCTCGGTTGATGGTCATGCGGCTGAAGCCCAGTTGGGTCACCAGTTCACTTTCCGACGGCACGCGATGATGCGGCGCCCACGTGCCATTCTGGATTTGCTGGGCGATCATCTGCTTCACGCGCGCGTATAAAGGCGCCGGACTGTCACCCATCTGGGCAGCCAGTGGAGAGAGGGCAGGCGGAGTCGGCACAGTGAAATCCTTGTTCGATAGGTGATGATTCGGGAAGTGGGTCTAAGGCGCAGAAGCGCTCAAGCTAACCATTAACCCGACCGACGACAAGCTTGCCGCAGTTTACCGAGCAGACAAACGTCTGTATATGTATATACAAATTACACGATGGGGTGCAGGTCCATGTCCGTCTTCTTTGCCGAGCGCGCATTATTGCCCACCGGCTGGGCCAACAATGTTCGTCTCGATGTCAGCGCCAATGGGGTGCTGACGAGCGTTCAAGCCGATGCCGATGCCCAGGGCGCCGAGGTCCTCAAAGGGCCATTGGTGCCGGGAATGCCCAACCTGCATTCCCATGCGTTCCAGCGTGCGATGGCCGGTTTGGCCGAAGTGGCGGGCAACCCCAATGACAGTTTCTGGACGTGGCGAGAGTTGATGTACCGCTTGGTGGGGCAGATCAATCCAGAGCAGCTTGGGGTCATCGCTCGGCAGTTGTACATCGAGATGCTCAAGGGCGGTTACACCTCAGTCGCTGAATTTCATTACGTACACCAGGACACCACCGGCAAGCCTTACGCAAACCCTGCTGAACTGGCCCTGCACATCAGCCAGGCCGCGAGTTCAGCCGGTATAGGTCTGACCTTGTTGCCGGTGTTGTACAGCCACTCTGGGTTTGGCGGTCAGGCGCCTAACGAAGGTCAGCGCCGATTTATCCACACCACTGACAGTTACCTCGACCTACAAGCGCGTCTACTGCCGATTCTTGCCCAGCAGCCAGCGCAATCCTTGGGCTTATGCTTTCACTCGTTGCGCGCGGTAACGCCGCGGCAAATCAGCGACGTACTGGCCGCCAGCGACTCACTCTGCCCGGTGCATATTCATATCGCCGAGCAGCAGAAGGAAGTGGATGACTGCCTGAGCTGGAGCGGTCGGCGTCCGCTGCAATGGTTGTATGAAAACGCCTCGGTCGATCAGCGCTGGTGCCTGGTTCACGCCACCCACGCTAACCCGGAAGAAGTGGCGCTGATGGCTGATAGCGGCGCGATTGCCGGGTTGTGCCTGACCACTGAAGCCAACTTGGGGGACGGTATTTTTCCGGCGGTGGACTACATCGCGCAGGGCGGCCGTTGGGGGATTGGCTCGGACAGTCATGTGTCATTGAGCGTGGTCGAAGAGCTGCGCTGGCTGGAATATGGTCAGCGTTTGCGCGATCAGCGACGCAATCGCGTGTACCGCCGTGATCAGCCGATGGTTGGACGCACGTTGTTCGATGCGGCACTCAGCGGTGGCGCGCAAGCAATGGGGCAGGCGATTGGTTCGCTGAACGTCGGGCAGCGTGCGGATTGGCTGGTGCTGGACGGTAACGATCCCTACCTGTCGACGGCCGCCGGTGATGCGATTCTTAACCGTTGGTTGTTTGCGGGCAGTGACCGGCAGATTCGCGACGTCATGGTCAACGGGCGTTGGGTGATCCGCAACGGCCGGCATGCTGATGAAGAACACAGTAATCGTGCGTTTGCTCAGGTGTTGCGGGAGTTGTTGGGTTAGCCTTTGGCCCACAGATCCGCGCCAGACACCTATCTCCGTAGAGCCAACGTGTTGGCCAGGCGTGTTACCCGATGCACCGCACCAAGCCGCTTCGCCAACACGTTAGCTCCAGAGTGACGTCTATAGCTTATCCGGCTTGATGATCATCGAATCATCCACCCGCCAGATCAGCTTGGTCGTGTCGTAGCCCTGCTGCCGTGCCCTGGCCAACAAGTCCTGTTTCGTCGCCTCGGACACTTTCGACGTGCGTGATAACAGCCACAAGTATTTGCGATCCGGGTTCCCCACTAGAGCGGTCTTGTAACCGTCGTCGACATACAGCACCCAATAATCGCCCTTCGCCAAGCTCGGAAACAGTCGCGAGAACCAGTTGTCGAAGACAACCCACAACTTGTCGGTTTTGCCCGCTACCTGCGGCGACGCCGTGCCTGTGGCTTGCTCCCACGTGCCGTCCAGCTTACGGCAACGATTGGTTACGCCGATATTGCCATCCTCTTTGAGTACGTAAAGCGCTTGCGATTGAGCGCAGTTGCGCTGAAAGAACATCGGCAGCCTTGCCAGTTCGTACCACGTCCCTTGGTACCGTTTGAGGTCCACATGATCGACCGTTTTCGGCTCGATCAGATCGCTCGAAGAATGTGTGCAGCCCGCTAAAAACAGACTCGCCATCAACCCAACCCATAAACGCATCACGTTCTCCCTAGCGGCTTATTTTAAGCCTTGGCCCGAGTAGATCAGCACTTTGTCACCGCCGTACTGGACGCTGATAAAACTCACTTTATCGCCCCATGTGCAACTGGACATACCCAATGCACCCGAACATTCGGTCGGGCTACCCAACAGATTCTCGACTTGCGCCTTATCCATGCCTGCCGACAACTTGGAGTAATTTTCCTGAGTCACCTTGCTGCAAGCGGCTAACAATACACAAAACGACAACAACGCGACGGTGCGCAAAGACATGAATTGAAGCTCCAACAAGTGAGGGGGCGTCGCCACGGCGCAGAAAACGCCAAGCGGACAGCAATAGGTTAGAAGAGAAATAAGCAAACTGGTTCCCGGCCGGTCAAAGGGAGTGCTTCTTCGCGGAACCAGTCTGCTGGCAATGGCTGGACCGGTAAAAATTGGGCAGAGCGCTGTAGGTTTTTTCTGCTGTGTTTGTACGGTATTTCAGCAGTGTTTGTAGGCCTCCTCTCCATTTTTTTCACGATATTTCACTTCGGTTTTTTGGCTGATAGGGTGGCGAAATTCCTGTCCGGAGCCAGCGCCATGACCCAGTGTTTCAAAGACCACGAATGCGACAAACAGTTGTTGAATCACAACACCAAGCCCATCGAAGAATGCGAGACGCACCGGATCGAGCTTTACGGGGTCATGCAGGACGTCGTCGACGTGCCGTTTTTGACCTGCTCTGGACTCTGGCGAGTCTTCCAACGCGAAGCCGAAGAAATTGTCGCTCCCGGCGGCGTCCTAATCGCCGACCCCATCGAACGCAATCGCGCGATCAACGCCGCCTATGCCCGGTTGTGGCTGCACGATAATCGTTTCCAGTGGGCCGGCCTCGCAGCGTTTGCCTCCAAGCAAGTGGGGTGCGGATTGTTGCATGCGGCCGATATGACTGAGGTTATTCAGGCAGAACGCGACGCAAGGCAGCGCTTGATCGACTCCAATGCGGCATCGAATCCCGGTTTTCTGGGGGCCTACATCTTCAAAGATACAGATCAGCAGGCACTGGACGATTACCAAACCGCCCGCGGCAACAATCCTGTTCCTCTAAGCGACCTAAGTTTGGGAGCGGAACCGTCATCCTTGATGCAGCAACAGTTTCAGTACGTTTACGACATGTTGGCGCTGGGCAATACCACCTTGTTCCTCGATATTTTCCCGTTGCATGCGTTTTACAAAAAACGTGGGATTGAAGAGTTAAAAACCTGTTTGGACGAGCGCGAGACCATTTATGGCCATCCAAAGTTTCCGGTGTTGTGGCCGGTGGGAAAGGAGACGCTTGAGTTCGGTCGTAGCCATTTAGAAATACTGCTGGCCTTCGAGGCGATAGAAAGGGGGGATATTGCCGGGAGTGTGAGGAAATTGGCGGTACATGAGCAACGCAATATTCTGCAGCCCGCCATCTACAAAGACCCACAGCTCAAACTGTTACTGCGCGGTAACCATGTTTCCTATGTAACCGGTTTTCCATCGGGCGTGGCGCAAGCGATTGAATTGACCTTGGCGAGCCAATGCCAGCCAGTCGTGGATGGGCGCACCCTCGAATTCAGCAGTAATCCGTTTGCAGACTTGTCAGTTTACAAGCAGCGCATAGCCTTCGTATTTCAGGCCGCGGCGCGTTTCGACGAGATGCTGGGCGACGAAAATCGTCCATTGCTGGAACAGTCGATCAAGGAAATTGCCGAAGGGGCGGGGGTTCGATGAAGCGGCGATACTGGGTCTGCCTGATGCTCCTGACGTTATGGGCAGCAGATGTCTTGCGGTCATGGTACGAACGGGAGATCGCTCTCGAAATAGGCGGCACCTACGAGGAGATGCTCAAGCGTTCATCAGCCCGCTTTAGTTTGCCTTTCCCCGGTGAGGGAACATGGCCTGGCTGGCCAAAGTCCGACGCGCAGTTAAGATTCATCGACCCGCAGTATGGTTTTGTCACTCCAAAGAGCTCTGATTTCTACGTTATATTCAACGACAACATTATTCAGAGCTTGACTATATATCCGCAAACCGAGCCCTTGTTACTCGATGACGCCCTACAGGTCGTCTTGGATCTTCAGGATCAATGGCGTCGGGGTGGTTGGGAAGATAAAAAACAAAAAAGATTCCCGCCCTTCGCTGATACACCGCA
Organism: Pseudomonas sp. 10S5; assembly: GCF_035019745.1. Taxonomy (NCBI): domain Bacteria; kingdom Pseudomonadati; phylum Pseudomonadota; class Gammaproteobacteria; order Pseudomonadales; family Pseudomonadaceae; genus Pseudomonas; species Pseudomonas sp. 10S5. The sequence continues at coordinate 24,518 of NZ_JASJVL010000028.1, read as the reverse complement.
ATGGCGTGCTCAATTGCGCAACGGGCCCATCGGTGGAACAACCTATTGGTATGCCGGTGATAAATACCAGGCCTTGTTGGCAATGAATCGATCTAAGGACAGTAAACACCCCGAAGAAGAACGCTACCGAATTTTCCTGAATGTTGGTAAGCCTTGGACACCTTATCCATGAGTTGTCGTTGTTAAATCTGCCTAATGGTTTTGAACATTCATCCTGTGCAAGTTTACGTCAACTAACGCTATCTAAAATACCTATACCAAACCCAGGAGTACCCTATGCCTATGCCACCCTACTTGACCATTATCGGCGAAAAACAAAAATTGATTACTGAGGGCTGTTCGTCGTTAGAGTCGATTGGCAACAACTACCAGCTCGGGCGAGAAGATCAAATTCTGGTGGATTCATTTGATCAGCATTTTGGTCGACCCCAAGGGGCGCAGCCCGGCCATCGGGTTCATGGGCCCTTCACCATTACCAAGATGCTCGATAAGTCGACCCCATTACTGTTTGAAGCGTGGCGCACGGGTGAAACACTGAGCCAATGCAAGTTTGACTGGTATCGAATTTCACCTAATGGTTTTCATGAGCATTTTTTTACCATGGTCTATAAAGACGCCCTGATTACCGATATACATATCGCAATGCCACATTGGCGCGATCCTGCATTTGCTCATATCACTCAATTGGAAACTGTTACGTTTACGTATCGGAACAACAGCTCGACTCATGAAACCTGCGGAACGATGGGCTCCGACTACTGGAATGAGGGAGCGTCGGCATGAAGTTGGTGCATCGTCGTAAACTCAACATGGGAGAAGAAAAATACGTCCATTCTCCCGCTGAAGCCTTGGTGATAGTCAAAAGACTTTTAGCTGGGCATCGGAAAATCGAAGGTTTGGCCGAATTGCGACGCGCCTCGATGGTCTTTCGCGATCGTTATGTCTGGGAGCAGATTGAGCGCGGCGAGTGGGTGCTGACGAAGCCTGAGGCGCGCACGTTTGACATGGGGGATTACGAGCCGCACGCTCGCCACCGCAGAATAATGGCGGCAGTAGAGAACCCACCGCCACAGCCAAAGCCGCTTGTGCTGTTCTTCCGCGCAACCGATAGCCAAACGGCAGGGCGGATTATTAACCGAAAATATATAGCCAGCCTTGATGGAACAAAGGATTCGCGAAAGATTGACGACCAGGGAATTGGTTATGTGCCGCTGCCATCAAAGAGGGTCAGGGTGTCCATGCGTCTAGTCGGTATTTAGGCGATCAAAACCTGGACCCACGCCCCAGCAAAAACAAAACCTCCTCAGCCGTCGACTCCCGCCCCAACACCTCGTTGCGATGGGGAAAGCGCTTGAACCGGGCAATCACTCTTTGATGCTTTTTCGCGTAATCCAGATTGCTGGCAATAACCGGGCGATCAGCGTCGGGCTGTGCATCCAGCAGTTTGGCCAGCAGTGCGATGGCCTGATCTTGATGAACCAGGTTTTCGCTGTGCTCCAGAACGATATAAATGAAGGTGCTTTGGATGGCCGATAGCTTTTGATCGAGGCCGAGCGCTAGCCCCTCAGCGACAACAGTTTGCGCACGGGTGTCCCCGGCGAACGCCTTGGGTGTGTCACGAAAGATCATGCGGGGGAGTTGGTCGAGCAGCAGCACCAGCGCTAACCAGCCTTGCGGGCTCTGTGCCCAGTCGGACAAGTCGCCGGCCAGTGCTTGCTCTACCTGAACCGCGAAACGCTGATGCGCCTCGCTGTCCTGGCTTTTTTTCTTGCCGAACCACAGCTTGCCCTTGGCTTTTTCGACTTCAAAAGGCGATTCGGCTGAACCGAACCACCATTCAAGCAACGGCTGCCAGGGGGCGACCAAGGTTTATTCCTTGTGATAAGACGTGGCGCGCTCGACTTCTTCTTTGGAGCCGAGGAACACCGCAACCCGCTGGTGCAGGCCTTGTGGCTGAATGTCGAGGATGCGCTGATGGCCGTCGGTGGACATCCCGCCGGCTTGTTCCACGATGAACGACATCGGGTTGGCTTCGTACATCAGGCGTAGTTTGCCGGGTTTCGAGGCGTCGCGGCTGTCGCGTGGGTACATGAACATGCCGCCACGGGTCAGGATGCGATGCACGTCGGCAACCATGGCCGCGATCCAGCGCATGTTGTAATTCTTTTTCAGCGGGCCGTCTTCGCCCGCCAGCAGCTCTTCCACGTAGCGTTTGACCGGAGCTTCCCAGTGACGCTGGTTAGACATGTTGATGGCGAACTCCTGGGTGGACTCAGGAATCTGCATGTCTTCGTGGGTCAGGACGAAGCTGCCCAATTCGCGGTCCAGCGTGAAGCCTTTGACGCCGTCGCCCAGTGTCAGGACCAGCATGGTCTGCGGGCCGTAGATGGCATAGCCGGCCGCGACCTGCTTGGTGCCAGGTTGCAGGAATGCTTGCTCGCTCAGGGTATCGTTCTGGCTCAGGTGGGCGTCCGGGCAACGTAATACCGAGAAAATGGTGCCGACCGAGACGTTAACGTCGATGTTCGACGAGCCGTCCAGTGGGTCAAATACCAGCAGGTACGCGCCTTTTGGGTATTTGCCCGGGATCTGGTAGGCATTGTCCATTTCTTCGGACGCCATGCCGGCCAAGTGACCGCCCCATTCGTTGGCTTCGAGCAGGATTTCGTTGGAAATCACGTCGAGCTTTTTCTGCACTTCGCCCTGTACGTTTTCAGTGCCCATGCTGCCGAGCACCCCACCCAATGCGCCTTTGGAGACGGCATGGCTGATTTCCTTGCAGGCGCGCGCCACCACTTCGATAAGGAAGCGCAGATCGGCAGGAGTGTTGTTGCTGCGGGTCTGCTCAATCAAATAACGACTCAGGGTAACGCGGGACATGGAGAGCTCCGTAGGTGGGGGATAAAAAGCCCGCGCAGTTTAACGCGAGTGGGCACGTAATACTCCAGTCAGACTGGGATCTGACTCAGAGAGTTCATGTGTGGGGTGAGAGTAGCCTCAAAACGGAGATCAACAGGTGCGCCCGGTCAAGATTTTGCAGGCCGCGAGGGGATTCGTTTTAGATTGTGAAACGGTTTGACCGAATACTGGGGGGGGGGCGGATAAATTCGCTCCCCTCCAGTAATTCTGCCTATCTCTGCAGCTTTCTATTCCTCCAATGCCCTCCAAATATCATTGGAATATTCACGAATGGTTCGGTCCGATGAGAACCAGCCCATGCGTGCGGTGTTGAGCACGGCGGAGCGCCACCAGCTTTTGGGGTCGTGCCACATCGCTTCTACTTTGGCTTGTGCCTGCCAATACGATTCGAAATCCGCACAGACCAGAAAACGGTCATACGCCAGCAATTGATCGATCAAGCCAACGTAGCGATTCGGATCATCCGGCGAAAATACACCGCCCCGAATCGCTTGTAACACGTCATTGAGTCTGGGCGACGCGGCAACGTCCGCATCGGCGCTGTAGTCGCCGATACGTTTGCGCGCTTCGACTTGTTGTGAGGTCAGGCCGAATATGAACATATGATCGAGGCCGATCAGCTCGCTCATTTCCACGTTGGCGCCATCCAATGTGCCGATGGTCAGTGCGCCATTGAGGCCGAACTTCATGTTGCTGGTGCCCGACGCTTCCAGGCCCGCCGTGGAGATCTGCTCCGACAGGTCTGCAGCGGGAATAATGCTTTCGGCCAAACTGACGTTGTAGTTCGGCATGAACACGACTTTGAGCATGCCGCGCACCGTTGGGTCGTTATTCACGGTTCGGGCAATGTCATTGGTCAACTTGATGATCAATTTAGCCGTGTGGTAACTGGCCGCTGCTTTGCCGGCGAATATCTTGACCCGAGGCACCCAGTTTGTCCCCGGCTCCGCACGCATCGCTTGATACAGCGCAACGGTATGAAACAGGTTAAGCAGCTGCCGTTTGTATTCGTGAATACGTTTGACCTGTACGTCGAACATCGCTTCGGGATCGACCACAATTCCCAGGCGCTCTTGAATAATATTCGCCAGCGCTTTTTTGCTCTTCAGGCGCTGCTCCATGAACTGTTTGCGAAACGTGGCCTTTTCGGCAAACGGCTCAAGTTCGATCAAGCGTGTTTCAGCGTTATCGAGCATATCAACGCCCAATGCCTCAACCAGCATCCCCGTGAGCAACGGGTTTGCCTGATGCAGCCAGCGGCGGAAGGTAATGCCGTTGGTTTTGTTGTTGATCCGATCCGGGTAGAGCTTGTGCAATTGTGCAAACACAGTTTTGCGCATCAACTGGGTGTGCAGGGCCGAAACACCGTTGATGCTGTGTGAGCCGATGAATGCCAGGTTGCCCATCCGAACACGGCGGCCGTTGTCTTCTTCAATCAACGACACGGCACGCAGCACCTCGAAATCGTGAATGCCTTTGGCGCGCAACTGATCAATGTGCAGGGCATTTATCAGGTAAATGATCTGCATGTGTCGAGGCAGCATCCGCTCCATCAAGCCCACAGACCAAGTTTCCAAAGCCTCGGGAAGCAAGGTGTGGTTGGTATAGGCCAGCGTTTCGACAGTGATTTTCCAGGCGGCATCCCAAGGGATGCCGTGGGTGTCCATCAGCAGGCGCATTAACTCAGCGACGGCAATTGAGGGGTGAGTGTCGTTCATCTGAATCGCGGCGTGGTCGGCCAGGCTGTATAGCGTTTCATGCATGTTCAGGTGCCGGCGCAGCAGATCCTGGAGCGACGCTGAGACGAAGAAATACTCTTGGCGCAGGCGTAGTTCTTGGCCCGCCTCGGTGCTGTCGTTGGGGTAAAGCACCCGAGAAATGCTTTCGGCTCGAACCACTTCCGCTACGGCACCAAAGTGGTCGCCTGCGTTGAAGCGCTCTAGATGCAGGTCTTCCACTGCCCGTGCCCGCCACAAACGCAACGTATTAACGCTTGATCCGCGCCAGCCGACGACAGGGGTGTCATACGCTACGGCTCGAACTGTTTCACCCGCACGCCAGACTTGTCGTTGCTCACCGTCTTCATTAGTGACTGTTTCGACGCTGCCGCTGAAGCCGACCGGGTAGATCACTTCCGCACGTTCGAATTCCCAAGGGTTGCCGAAATCCAGCCAGTTCTCGGTTTGTTCTTGCTGCCAGCCGTCGACCACGGCTTGACGGAACAAACCGTGCTCATAGCGAATTCCGTAACCGTGGGCGGCAACACCAAGTGTGGACATGCTTTCCATAAAGCATGCGGCCAAGCGGCCAAGACCACCATTACCCAGCGCAGCGTCGGGTTCCAGCAGGCGAATACGTTCCAGGTCCACACCCAGCTCGGCAATGGCCTCGCGGGCGATTTCCAATAACCCCAGGTTGCTCAAGCTGTCGTAGAGCAAGCGGCCGATTAAAAATTCGAGGGAAAGGTAGTAGACCCGTTTCTGGCCTTTGCGGTAAATCTGCCGCGTATGGTCCATCCAGTGCTCAACCATGTGGTCGCGCGCAGCCAGGGCGACGGCTTCAAACCAGTCATGTTCAAACGCATGATCTGGGTCTTTGCCCACCGCATAAGTGAGTTTTTCGAGTACAGCGGCGCGAAATGCAGCTACCTCGGTGTCACGAACAAGCGGTTCCTCTGACATCTATGCGACCTCTAACGAGCAGACGAATTAGGATTGGGGATGTTTTACTCTAGTCCCTTCGACAGGGGTACGGGTGTCTGGTTCGCGAGTAATTGCGATTGTCCAAATGCTTGCATTGATCGTTCCATCCGACTTTTCAATCTTCAAAGCCCCTGTTTCTCTAAGGGCATGATCATTCCGCGATTCGGGTTTATGATGCCGAACGGTAGATAAACAAAAGCCCCCTTTGGAGCACCTATGCAGACTTTGTACCCGCAGATCAAACCCTACGCCCGGCATGATCTGGCTGTGGAAAAGCCTCATGTGTTGTACGTCGATGAAAGTGGGTCGCCCGAGGGTTTGCCGGTCGTATTCATCCACGGCGGCCCTGGCTCGGGTTGTGATGCTCAAAGTCGTCGGTTTTTTGATCCGAACATGTACCGCATCATCACCTTCGACCAACGCGGCTGCGGCCGTTCAACTCCCCACGCCAGCCTTGAAAACAACACCACTTGGCATTTGGTACAAGACTTGGAGCGAATCCGTGAGCACCTAGGTATCGAAAAGTGGGTGTTGTTCGGAGGGTCTTGGGGCTCGACGTTAGCATTGGCTTACGCTCAAACCCATCCTGAGCGCGTGCATGCATTGATTTTGCGCGGGATCTTTTTAGCCCGTGCGCAGGAAATCGAATGGTTTTATCAGAAAGGCGCAAGCCGACTGTTCCCGGACTATTGGCAGGATTATCTGGCGCCCATTCCACTGGACGAGCGGGGTGATTTGCTCGCGGCGTTTCACAAACGCTTGACCGGCACTGATCAGATTGCGCAGATGCACGCGGCCAAGGCCTGGTCAATTTGGGAAGGGCGCTGCGCTACGATGCGGCCTAATCCGGCGGTGCTTGATCGGTTTTCCGAGCCGCAACGCGCGTTGTCCATTGCCCGTATCGAATGCCATTACTTCTCTAACAATACCTTCCTGGAAGAGAATCAGCTGATTCGCGACATGCCTAAAATTGCGCATTTACCGGGCGTCATCGTCCATGGCCGTTATGACGTGATTTGTCCGCTGGATAATGCGTGGGAATTGCATCAAGCCTGGCCAAACAGTGAATTGCAGGTGATTCGTGACGCCGGGCATGCTGCATCGGAACCGTGCATCACCGATGCGTTAGTGCGCGCAGCGAACCAGATTGGCCGGCGCCTGCTCGATTTACCGCCAGAAGAGGCTTAAGCATCAGTAATGAAAGGTCTTTTACAGCGAGTGCGTAATGCTCGAGTCGAAGTGGCAGGCGAAATTGTGGGCGCTATTGATCAGGGATTATTGGTATTGATCGGTGTAGAGCCTCAAGACACTCAATCGAGTGCCGACACGCTACTGCGCAAGTTGATGAACTACCGAGTGTTCAGCGATGCCGACGGCAAAATGAACCTGTCACTGGTTGATATCGGCGGCGGTCTGTTGCTGGTCTCGCAGTTCACGTTGGCCGCAGAGACTAAAAGCGGCTTGCGTCCGAGTTTTTCAAAAGCGGCGCCGCCGCAGTTGGCAGCTGAGCTGTTCAGCTATCTAGTAGCGCAGGCTAAAGTCATGCATGGCTCGGTCGAAACGGGCCAATTCGGTGCAAATATGCAGGTGCACCTAGTCAATGATGGCCCTGTGACATTTTTGCTTGAGAGTTAAACGGGGGTTTACCGTGAAGCGTCCGGATTAATTAGATGGAAAAGCGAGAAATAGTTCATCGGACCTGATGCGTTGTAGCGCGGGCTACTAGATAATCGCGCGCTACGGGGATCAACGTTCGTTGGCCCAATGATATAGCCAGAGGCTAGTCCGTCGCCGTGTAGGGAATCATTACGCCCTTTCGGAGTCGGAACAATGCTCGCCAATTCGCCATGTGATAGCAGGCTGTTGGTTTTTTGATCTGTTTTTCGGCGAGGGTTGCTCGTGATTGTTAGTCCCTGTATTGCTCCAATGACATTTGCTAAACGTTCGCGCAGTGCTCTGCTGGCTGGCTCGGCACTGATCTGTTTGCTCAGTTCAAGTTCGCTTTGGGCGTTCGATCTGGAAGATGTCGCGGCTAAGGCTAAAGACCTTGCCGGACAAAAATTTGAAGCACCCAAGAGCAATCTGCCCAACGAATTCCGCGACATGAAGTTCGCCGATTATCAGAAAATTCGTTTCATTGAAGCCAAGGGCCTGTGGGCTGGGGAGAAGACGCCATTCAAAGTGTCCTTCTACCATCAAGGTATGCACTTCGATACACCGGTCAAAATTAACGAAGTTACTGCTTCTGATGTTCAGGAAATCAAGTACGACCCGAGTCATTTTGATTTCGGTGACTTGAAATTTGACCCTAAGGCTACCGAGAAACTCGGTTACGCCGGCTTTCGTGTGCTGTACCCGATTAACAAAGACGACAAGAACGACGAAATCATGACGATGCTGGGCGCGAGTTACTTCCGCGTGATCGGCAAGGGTCAGGTTTATGGTCTGTCTGCACGCGGCATGGCCATCGACACTGCCATGCCATCAGGTGAGGAGTTCCCGCGGTTCACCGAATTCTGGATTGAGCGTCCAAACCCGGATGACAATCACCTTGTCATCTACGCACTGCTGGATTCGCCACGTGCTACAGGTGCTTATCAACTGACCCTGCGTCCAGGTACCAATACGTTGGTTGATGTTAAGAGCCGTATGTTCTTGCGTGAAAAGGTTGGCAAACTGGGTGTAGCCCCGCTGACCAGCATGTTCCTGTTCGGTGCCAATCAACCGTCCAAAGTACTCAATTACCGTCGTGAACTGCATGACTCCAGCGGTTTGTCGATTCAGGCCGCCAATGGCGAGTGGATCTGGCGTCCGCTGAACAATCCCAAACACCTTGCTGTCAGCAACTTCTCAGTCGAGAACCCGCGCGGCTTCGGTCTGCTTCAACGTGGCCGTAACTTTAGCCACTACGAAGACCTTGATGATCGTTACGACAAGCGCCCAAGTGCCTGGATCGAGCCGAAAGGTGACTGGGGCAAAGGCACAGTGGATCTGGTAGAAATTCCTACCGCAGACGAAACCAACGACAACATCGTTGCGTTCTGGAAGCCGGCTGTCGTCGCCGACCCGGGCCAACCGATGGACTTCAACTATCGCATTCACTGGACCATGGATGAGAACTCGATCCATTCGCCGGACTTGGGCTGGGTTAAACAAACCCTGCGCTCTACGGGCGACGTCAAGCAATCAAACCTTGTTCGTCAGCCTGACGGCAGCGTCGCGTTCCTGGTCGACTTCGAAGGTCCAGTGCTCACCAAGTTAGGTGAAGATCCGGCAATTCGTAGCCAAGTGACCACGGACGACAACACCGATCTGGTGGAAAACAATCTCCGGTATAACCCGGTGACTAAAGGCTGGCGCTTGACGTTGCGACTCAAGGCCAAAGACACCAACAAGTCGATCGATATGAAGGCCTACCTACTGCGCGAAGTGCCTGCCGAGCCGGGTAAAGAGCCTGCCCTCATCGCTGAAAAAGCAGATAAAAAAGTCCAAAAGAAGGCCGATATCAAGCCTGTTCCTACTGCGAAAGAAGAGAAAGGCGACACAGCCAAAACTGACGCAGCCAAGCCTGCCGATTCGACTAAACTCGCTGATGCAAAGGCCGACCCTACCAAGGCTGGTACTGCAAAATCCGACGTAGTGAAAGCTGATGCGGCGAAAGATATGAAACAAGCCCCGCAGCCTGCTACAGAAGCTTTACCAACTAATCCGGAGCCAGCCAAGAGCATACAAGTCTTGACTGAGACTTGGAGCTACCAGTTGCCCGCCGATGAGTAAGTCCCAAACCGTGCCAGTGTCTCTAACCGAGTATCTGGCGCATTTGCCCATGAAAGATGCGCAGCGGGCGGAACTCGCTGACTGCGCGTCTTTCGCCGAACTGCATGAGCGTCTTTCCATGCAGCCGGTTGCAGATGTTGCCAATGCCGCCCAGGCATCTGTTGGTCGCCGCCTGACATTGACCACCGCTGACGAACTGGAAGAGGCAGAAATGCTTGTTCTCGATGCCAGCGGGAGGGTTTGCCTCAAGGCGACCCCCCCGATTCGTCGAACCAAAGTGGTTCCCGAGCCGTGGCGCACCAACATTCTGGTGCGTGCCTGGCGGCGGATGACCGGGCGCACCAATATTCCGGACCCTCCACAACGCGAGTTGCCTCAGGCCCGCTGGCGGTTCGTAGGCTCGCTTCGCCGCTACATTTTGCTGGTGCTGATGCTGGGTCAAACTATCGTCGCCAGCTTCTACATGAAAGGGATCATGCCTTACCAAGGCTGGTCGTTCGTGTCGTGGGAAGAAGTCTCGGGTCAGTCATTGACCCAAACGGTGTGGCAAGTGCTGCCTTACGCCTTGCAAACGAGTATTTTGTTGCTGTTTGGAATTTTGTTCTGCTGGGTATCGGCGGGTTTCTGGACGGCGCTGATGGGCTTTCTGGAACTGCTGACCGGGCATGATAAATACCGTATCTCGGGCGCTAGCGCAGGTGACGAGCCGATTGAAAAAAGTGCCCGAACGGCCCTTGTGATGCCGATTTGCAACGAAGACGTCGCTCGTGTTTTCGCCGGTCTGCGCGCTACGTTCGAGTCGGTCGCTGCCACTGGCGATCTGAATCGTTTTGACTTCTTCGTGCTTAGTGACACTAACGACACGGATATCGCGGTGGCCGAGCAACAGTCCTGGCTTGACGTGTGTCGCGAAACCAATGGCTTCGGCAAGATTTTTTACCGCCGTCGCCGCCGTCGTGTGAAACGTAAAAGCGGCAACCTCGACGACTTCTGCCGTCGTTGGGGCGGCGAATATCGCTACATGGTCGTACTGGATGCCGACAGCGTCATGAGCGGTGAATGCCTGACCAGTCTGGTGCGTTTGATGGAAGCCACGCCAGACGCCGGCATCATCCAGACCGCGCCACGGGCGTCGGGCATGGACACGCTTTATGCGCGCATGCAGCAATTCGCTACGCGGGTCTACGGTCCGCTGTTTACGGCTGGTTTGCATTTCTGGCAGCTGGGTGAGTCCCACTATTGGGGTCACAACGCCATCATCCGCATGAAACCGTTTATCGAGCACTGTGCCTTGGCACCATTGCCTGGTAAAGGCGCGTTTGCCGGTGCGATTTTGTCCCACGACTTCGTCGAAGCTGCACTGATGCGTCGTGCCGGATGGGGAGTATGGATTGCCTACGATTTGCCTGGCAGCTATGAAGAATTGCCGCCTAACCTGTTGGATGAACTCAAGCGCGACCGTCGTTGGTGCCACGGCAACCTGATGAACTTCCGGTTGTTTCTGGTCAAAGGCATGCACCCGGTTCACCGTGCCGTATTTTTGACCGGCGTGATGTCGTACTTGTCGGCGCCGCTTTGGTTCTTCTTTTTGGTGCTCTCAACCGCGTTGCTGGCAGTCAATACGTTGATGGAACCGCAGTATTTCATGGCGCCCCGGCAACTCTATCCGCTATGGCCACAATGGCACCCGGACAAGGCAGTTGCGCTGTTTTCGACCACTATCGTGCTGTTGTTCTTGCCTAAGCTGCTGAGCATTATCTTGATCTGGGCTAAGGGCTCGGTGGGTTTCGGCGGTCGCATTAAAGTTACGCTGTCGATGCTCATGGAAATGTTCTTCTCGGTGCTGTTGGCACCGGTGCGGATGTTGTTCCATACCCGTTTTGTAATGGCCGCGTTTCTGGGCTGGGCGGCAACATGGGACTCGCCGCAACGTGATGATGGTTCTACTTCGTGGCTCGAAGCGACCAAACGCCACGGTCCACAGACATTGCTGGGTGCTTGCTGGGCTGTGTTGGTGGCGTCGCTCAACCCAAGCTTCCTCTGGTGGTTGGCACCTATCGTCGGGTCACTTATGTTGTCGATTCCGGTCTCGGTGATTTCCAGCCGAGTAACTCTTGGCCTCAAGGCGCGGGACGAAAAGCTTTTTCTTATTCCTGAAGAATATGCGCCACCCCAAGAGCTCATCGCGACTGATAAGTACAACCATGAAAACCGTTGGCATGCATTGAAACAGGGCTTCATTCGGGCCGTAGTCGATCCGCAGCAGAACGCTTTGGCGTGTGCCTTGGCCACGTCGCGGCATTTGCAGTCGGAGCCGGTTGAATGGACGCGCATTGAACGTGTTCGTCAGGCAATGAAGGTCGGTCCAGATAACCTTACTAACCAGGAGCGTTTGATGCTGCTGAGCGATCCGGTTGCGCTGGCGCGTCTGCATGAGCAAGTCTGGAGCGAAGGTCATACCGAATGGCTGGCGGCATGGCGCGAGTCAATCGCTGCCGATCCACATGCGCCGTTGTTGCCCCTGCAACCTGTTGCTCACTCCCTTGAGCCGCTTCTGGTTAACGCCTGATAACGCCCAAGCAGGAAATAAAAACGCCGTTGAGTTCATCTTCAACGGCGTTTTTTTATGTATTTTCCCTATAGGAGCCAGCGTGTTGGCGAGAGTCCGACGCGGTTCGTCTGAGTGACCGCCTTGCTAAGCATGGGCTCCTACACCCGAAAACGGCTCAACAGTCCCTGCAGATGATTACCCAATCGTGCCAGTTCGATACTGGAGACGGCGGTCTCCTCGCTGGCCGCCGCAGTTTGTTCAGAGATGTCGCGCACGTTCAAAACACTGCGGGTGATTTCCTCGGCCACGGCGGTTTGTTGCTCTCCGGCAGTCGCTATCTGCTGGTTCATGCTTTGAATCGTCGACACCGTGCGAGTGATTTGCTCCAGGGCACGGCCGGCTTGACGGCTCAACTCCACGCTGTTGTCGGTCAGGACGCGGCTGTTGTCGAGGGAGGACGCAACTTGTTGCGTGCCGTTCTGCAAGGCGGCAATCAATTCTTCAATTTCTTCTGTGGACTGCTGGGTGCGTTGCGCCAGGCTGCGCACTTCGTCAGCCACCACCGCGAATCCGCGCCCGGCTTCTCCCGCCCGCGCGGCCTCGATAGCCGCATTCAACGCCAATAGATTGGTTTGTTGCGATACCGATTTAATCACATCCAGTACGCTTCCAATTTTGTCGCTTTCGGTCTTGAGCTGAGCCATCGCGTGGGTTGAATGACCCACTTCGGTAGCCAGCAGTTCAATTTGGCTAATCGCTTCGGCCACCACTTTATCCCCCTCACGCGCTTGTTGATCGGCCTGGGTGGCCGCGTGGGAAGCCTCTTCAGCGTTGCGCGCGACCTCCATGACCGTGGCAGTCATCTGGTTCATCGCAGTGGCGACCTGATCGGTTTCGTCCTTCTGAGTGGTCACGCCGACGTTAGTCTGCTCCGTTACCGCAGACAGTTGCTCAGCCGCACTGGCGATTTGGGTCACGCCGTCGCCTATTCCGCCGATCAACTCACGCAGGCTTAAGATCATTTGTTGCATGCTGGTTTGCAATTGGCCCATTTCATCACTGCGTTCAATGATCACGTCGTGGCTGAGGTCACCATTAGCGATACGGCCCGCCGCTATCAGGGTTTGCTGTAAGGGCACAATGATCTGTTGAGTCATCAACCAAGCGGCGCAAAGACCAAGCACCAACGCCAGGCTGGCGACACTGACGAGCATGGTCCGCGCCCGGGCAGCTTCGGTGTCACGTTGGCTCACTTGCCTGCTGCTCAGCTCGGCGCTGGCGGCGAGCAGCTTGTCGCCCAAGGCTTCCATCGTTTCCTGCGCGGCCTCGGTTTTGACCTGCATCTCTTTGAAGTCGCCGAGTCGGGCGCGATAATCCTGCAGCGTTTGACTAGCCAGCTGCAGCCCGCCAACAGTCGAGTCCGCTTGGTCTTCGGCTATCTGGCTGACCTCTTTGATTGCTTCATCGATGGCAGTAAGTGCCGCCAACTCATAGCTCTCCTGGCCGCTGAAGGTATAGGCCTGCACCTGATAGCGGGCCATTTGGATTTTCTGGCGTAATTGCGAAATATTAGTGAACTCTTCCAGTCGGTCGCTACTGTCCTGCTCTTGACTGACTGCTTTTAAGACGTCGGTTTCTACCCGCGCCACGGTTTGCATGGCGTGCTCGGATTGTTTTTCGAGCAGGGCTCGGGTGCTTTCGCGCTCTTGAATAGTCTGGCCCAGATGCTCGAATGTGCTTTCGAACGTGCGCACGTTTGCGCTCTGATCGGACAGCAATGTCAGGCTTTCGGGATCGTCGATAGCCTTGCGCAACGCATCGAGTTGCGCTTCGAGTTCATTAAGACGCTTAACGACTGCGGTGGCGGATTGCGGCGTGTTTTCTAGGCGAAAGGCAGTTCGTTCGATGCGTAAGTCTTTGGTGGCACTGCTCAATTGCCCAATCGCAGACAGCGATTCCGAGCGTTCGACCATGGTATCCAGACCGTGCCAACCGGTCAGAGTAATTATCAGTGTCAACAGTAAAACCAGGCCAAAGCCCATTGCGAGTTTGAGTTTGACGCCGGTATTGCCAAGCATTTGGGACAAGGATCGGAACATGAGAAATTCATCCTGTGATGACGACGAGAAGTCGGCGAAACAGTGTTTCGCCTTGTTCAGCGCATCGGCAGGAGGTGGAGTCGCGCGACCTGAATCGGTTGTAGGAAAAATCTGAACATTCAGAAGCAGGCCCAAGGAGCCCGTGTTTACCGGCGCCTCGGCAGCGGTATGTTCTAGACCTTGAACTTACCGACCAGTGATTGCAGCTGATTACCCAAGCGTGCCAGTTCGACGCTGGAGGCTGCGGTTTCCTTACTGGCGGCGGACGTTTGATCAGACACGTCGCGCACGTTGAGCACGCTGCGGTTAATTTCTTCGGCCGTGGCGCTCTGCTGTTCGGCGGCTGCGGCAATTTGCAGGTTCATGGACTGGATCGCCGAAACCGTGCGCGTGATGTTTCCCAGCGAGCTGCCGGCGCGACGGGTCAACTCCACGCTACTGACGGTTAGTTCGCGGCTCTTGTCCATAATTGTTGCTACTTGCCGAGTACCGGTCTGCAAGCTGATGATCAGTTCCTCGATTTCTTCGGTGGACTTCTGCGTGCGCTGGGCGAGACTGCGTACTTCATCGGCCACCACTGCGAAGCCTCGTCCCGCTTCGCCCGCGCGTGCGGCCTCAATGGCAGCGTTGAGCGCTAGCAGATTGGTTTGCTGCGCAACGGCTTTGATTACGTCGAGTACGCTGCCGATCTTGTCACTTTCGCGTTTGAGTTCGCCCATCGCCTCGGTTGAGTTGCCGACTTCGCCAGCCAAAAGTTCGATCTGGGCGATGGCTTCGTTGACCACTCGGTCACCTTCGCGGGCTTGTTGATCAGCGGCTACAGCGGCTTCGGACGCTTCTTCAGCGTTACGCGCGACTTCTTGAACCGTGGCGGTCATTTCGTGCATCGCGGTGGCCACTTGATCGGTTTCAAGCTTTTGACTATCGACACCCGCGTTGGTTTTTTTGGTCACGGTCGACAGCTGCTCGGCAGCGTTGGCGATCTTGGTCACGCCCTCGCTGATGCCACCTACTAATGCCCTTAGACCCAGCGTCATCTGCTGAATGGAGCTTTGTAACTGGCCTAGTTCATCGCGACGTTCGACTTGCAAATCATGGCTCAAGTCACCTGAAGCAACTCGCTCCACGACTTTGAGTGTCTGTAGCAGCGGTACCACGATTTGGCGAGTAATGGCCCAAGCCGAGATCACCCCAAACAGGAGCGCGAGTAACGTGGCGAGGCTAAGCGTGGACCGCGCTTGAGCACTGTCGGCGTCGCGTCGGGCATTTTGCGAGGCGGCCAGCTGAGTGCTGAACGCTTGCAGGCGTTTTCCCTGGACGGCCATTTTGTCCAACGCTTGGTTGCTCAGCATTTGGGCATCACGGTATTGGCCTACCGCATCACGGTACGCTTTGAGCGCATCGCTGGCGTCTTTAAGTCTGCTCAGGTACTCAGACGGTATCGAGCCCGGTAGGCTATTAAGACCCACTAATGCCTCATCGATTGCTGCAGTGGCGCTCTTCTCGAATTCCGGTTTGCCGCTGTAGGTGTAGCCCAGCACCTGAAAGCGCGCTTGCTGTATTAGCTTGCTCAAGTACACCACATTGTTGAACTCAAGGATGCTATCGCCCTGCAGCAGCGACTCTTCAATGCCGGAAACGGTCTTCACCGCTTGGTCAGCAGTAATACCAAGATGAGTGCGGCTGGCTTCGCGCGTCTGAATGGCATGGGTCATTTCACTGAAGGCCCGTCGATACAGGCTGTTTGCATCGGCCTGTTCGTCGAGTGTTTCTTGATCAGTTGGCGTTTCTATCAATACGCGCGCGTGGGAAATTTCTTGCTCAATTTGATCAAGCGCATCGGTAACTTCCTTCGCGGATTCCGTGCTGAACAACCTCTCATAGTTCAACCGTGCAATGCGCAAGTTAGTGGTCAAGTCAGTGAGTCGAATGATCGACGCCAGCTTGTCGCCCCGATCAATCAGCGTCGACACGCTAAACCAGCCAGTCAGGGTGATCAGTATCGTTAGCACTAACACCGTGCCGAAGCCGATAGCCAGTTTCAGGCTAACGCTTACGTTTCCCAGGTTTCGTACTAGCCAACGGTACATGACATTTCCTCGACGTTTAGTTGTTATAGATGTGGTTGTCTATCGGCGGAAGATTCGGGAACTGTAGTGTTGAATTATCGTCGGTCCGGTCAGGTTTAAAACAGGCGGGCGAGGAGCGCGGTAACAGCGGTCTCGACGCGCAAGATACGTTCGCCTAGTTGCACGGGTTGAAGTCCTGCTTTGCCTAGTAGATCAACTTCGTAAGGGATCCAACCACCCTCTGGGCCAATGGCAAGCGTCACCGGTTGAGTGATGCCGCGTGGGCATGCTGGGTAGTCGCCGGGGTGACCGACCAGTCCCAGCGTTCCTTCAACCCATTGCGGTAAACGGTCTTCAACAAACGGTTTGAAGCGTTTTTCGATGATGATCTCGGGCAGCACGCTGTCGCGGGCTTGCTCCAAACCGAGGATCAGTTGTTCACGGATGGCTTCGGGTTTGAGGAAGGGGGTTTGCCAAAAGCTTTTTTCTACCCGATAGCTGTTGAGCAAAATCACCCGTGGCACGCCCATCGTGGCGACGGTCTGGAACACGCGGCGCAGCATTTTCGGTCTTGGCAGGGCCAGCAGCAGGGTCAGTGACAATTTGGCTGGTGGCGTGCGATCAAGGCTGATTTGCAGCTCCGCTTCGTGATTTTCCAGTCGCAGCACTTCAGCTGACCCTAACAAACCGCCGATTCGCCCTACGCGCAGCGTGTCACCCACCACTGCGCGATGCACCTCTTGCATGTGCTTGAGCCGACGGTCGCGCAACACGACCCGATCAGCCGAAATAAAGTCGGCGTCTTCGAGTAACAGCACGTTCACGGCTGGGGTGCTGGCGGCTGGTCTTGCTTGTCTTCGTCGGGCTGGTCATCTGGGTGATCGCCGCGTTTGACGATCAAACCGCTGCACAGCAGGCCTATTTCGAACAGCAGCCACATCGGCACGGCAAGCAAGGTCTGCGAGAAGATGTCCGGCGGGGTCAAAATCATGCCGACGACAAAGCAGCCAATGACCACGTATGGACGCATTTTTTTCAGGTATTTGACGTCGACAATACCGATCCACACCAGCAGCACTACGGCCACTGGAATCTCGAACGCAACGCCGAACGCGAGGAACAGCGTCATGACAAAGTCTAGATAACTGGCAATGTCGGTCATCATCGAGACGCCTTCTGGCGTCACGCTGGCGAAGAAGTGGAAAATCAGCGGGAATACCAGGAAGTACGCGAACGCCATGCCTGAATAGAACAGGATGATGCTCGACACCAGCAATGGCACGGCGACGCGCTTTTCATGTTTGTACAGTCCTGGCGCAATGAAGCCCCAGATCTGGTGCAGGATCACCGGCATCGCCAAGAACAGCGAGCACATCATGGTCAGCTTGAATGGGGTCAGGAACGGCGAGGCCACATCGGTGGCAATCATCGTCGCCCCTTCAGGCAAGTAAACCCGCAGCGGTGCGGAAACTAACGTGTAGATCTTCTGGGTGAAGGTGAACAACCCGCCGAAGATCAAGAAAATCGCCAAGACGCAACGCAGCAGGCGCGTCCGCAATTCAGTGAGATGTGAGATCAGCGGCATCTGCTGATCGTTTTCCGGGATTTCTGCGCTCATGGGGCTCGCGGTGGCAAAGTTGGATCGTTGGCGGAAGGTTCGCTTGGAACCGGGCTCACGTGTACAGCCGGGGTTGGCGTCGCTGTCGTCACTGGCGTGTCATGCTCAGGAACGATTTTGGCGGCATCGGGCGTGCCTAACGGTGCGGCAGTCAAGGGTGCGGCTGCTAACGAGGCGGTCGGCGGGGCAATAGTGTGCGCCTCAACCGTAGGACTGATCGTCGCGACCGGTTCGGCCTGTATTTGCTGCGGAGATTGCAGCGGCGCGAATATTTTCTTAGCCTCTTCTTCCAACGACATAATGTGCTCGTTGTGTAGCTGGCGACGAATCTCATCGGCCCCGATTTCGCGCTCAACTTCCTGCTTGATCGCGTTGAAGCTGCGTTTCAGCCGCCCCACCCACAGGCCCGCCGTACGCGCCGCACCGGGCAGGCGCTCTGGCCCTAGAACCAACAAGGCGACGAGACCGACAAGCAGCAGTTCAGAGAAGCTGATACCAAACATTCAACACGACCTAGTCTTTACGGATGGGCTCTTCGACTTTGTGCGCTTGCACGTCGATGGTGTGAGGCTCATGCAATGTGGATGCTTGAGGCGCTGCTTGAGGCGGCTGCATTGGTTGCACTGGTGGCTGCGGCTCTGCGGGCTTGGATTCTTCATCATTCATGGCTTTGCGAAAGCCCTTGATCGTCTCGCCGACGTCCGAGCCCAGGTTTTTGAGCTTTTTGGTGCCGAATACCAGCACGACGACCACCAAAATAATGATCCAGTGTTTCCAGTCAAAAATGCCCATGAAACATTCCTCTTGATAGTGATGCGTGTTTAATCGGCTGAGCGTGCGGCTTTTTCCGCGTGTCCGGACAATCCAAAACGGCGATCCAGCTCATCCAACACTGCCTGGGGGTGCTGGCCTAAGGCGGCGAGCATAACCATGCTGTGAAACCACAGGTCTGCGGTTTCGTAAATGACATCGCTGCAATCACCGCTTACGGCGGCATCTTTAGCTGCGATTATGGTTTCGACCGATTCTTCACCGACCTTTTCCAGAATCTTGTTCAAGCCCTTGTGATACAAGCTGGCGACATAAGAGCTGTCAGCTGCTGCGCCTTTGCGTGATTCAAGTACCTCGGCCAGGCGGGCCAGAGTGTCATTCATGTGTGTGTCCTGCCTGATAGATGGCGTGAGGGTCTTTTATAACCGGGTCGACGACTTTCCAGCCGGCGTCTTCATAGACGCGGTAAAAACAGCTTTCACGCCCCGTGTGACAGGCGATGTCACCAACCTGTTCAACCATTAGAATCAACACGTCAGCGTCGCAATCAAGACGCAGTTCATGAAGTATCTGTACATGTCCCGATTCTTCACCTTTGCGCCAGAGTTTGCCACGGGAACGCGACCAGTAAATGGCTCGATTCTCGGCGATGGTCAAACTGAGGGCTTCGCGGTTCATCCAGGCCATCATCAGCACGCGGCCGGTTTTGTAATGTTGGGCGATTGCAGGCACCAGGTCGTCGCGGTCCCACTTTATGTCGTCTAGCCAGTCTTTCATTGTCGACTCCGGCAGCCCGGCGCATTGGCCCGGCGGGTTGGATAGTGTGCCAGTTGCGGGCTATCGACGCACGACCAGATACAAGCCGGCGACCAGCATCGTCCACGCGGGCCAGGCGGCCAATGCTAGCATTGCGCTGCCGCCGGTCGTCAGGGTCGAGGCCAACACCGCGCCGCCTGCCAACAACACCGCGCCGAGCAGCCTTAGCGCCCAGCCATCCCCGCTCCGTGTAGGTCGCTCGCGCCAAGGCGCAGGCGGGTCGAAAGCGTGGGGCTGAGACATACGCTCGAGCAGGTCACGGGTCATGCCCGCCAAGTGCGGTATCTGCTCGACCTGCGATTGAAGGTTATGCAGTAAGGTTTTTGGGCTGACGCGTTCACGCATCCAACGCTCCAGAAACGGTTGTGCGGTTTTCCATAGATCCAGTTCCGGGTACAGCTGTCGGCCTAAGCCTTCAATGTTGAGCAGAGTTTTTTGCAGTAGCACCAGTTGCGGCTGGACTTCCATATTGAAACGACGTGCGGTCTGGAACAAGCGCATAAGAACCTGGCCGAACGAAATATCCTTCAGCGGTTTCTCGAAAATCGGCTCGCACACAGTTCGAATCGCGGCTTCGAATTCATTGAGTTTAGTCTCCGCCGGCACCCATCCAGAGTCGATGTGCAATTGCGCCACGCGCCGATAGTCGCGTTTGAAGAACGCAAACAAATTGCGCGCCAAGTAGTCCTGATCCTCGGGGGTCAAGCTGCCGACGATGCCACAGTCAATAGCAATGTATTGTGGGCTCCATGGATTTACGGTGCTGACGAAAATGTTGCCGGGATGCATGTCAGCGTGAAAGAAGCTGTCGCGAAACACCTGAGTGAAGAAAATTTCAACCCCGCGCTCGGCCAGTAATTTCATGTCGGTGCGTTGATCGGCCAAGGTAGCCAGATCGGTGACTTGAACTCCGTAGATCCGCTCCATCACCAGCACTTTCGGGCGGCACCAGTCCCAATAAACTTGTGGCACGTATAGCAGCGCCGAGCCTTCGAAGTTGCGCTTGAGCTGGCTCGAGTTGGCTGCTTCGCGTAACAGGTCGAGTTCGTCGTAGATGGTTTTTTCGTAGTCGCTGACCACGTCTACCGGATGCAGTAAGCGCGCGTCGGCCGAAAGCCGCTCGGCAATTCGCGCCAAAATGAACAGCCACGCCAGGTCTTGGCTGATGATCGGTTTCAGGCCGGGTCGCACAACCTTGACCACCACCTCTTCACCGGTTTTAAGTCGCGCAGCGTGAACTTGCGCCACCGACGCTGAGGCTAGCGGTGCGACGTCGAAGCGACTGAACACGGCGCTGATTTTAGCGCCTAGCTGTTGCTCGATCAGGTCAACTGCTTGCTGAGAGTCGAAAGGTGGCACCCGGTCCTGTAGACGCATCAACTCGTCGGCAATGTCTTCTGGAAGCAGATCGCGGCGGGTAGAGAGCAATTGACCGAACTTGATGAAGATCGGCCCGAGGTCTTGTAAGGCCAAACGCAAGCGCGCGCCTCGGCTCAGCTTCAGGGTTCTGCGCGGGAACCAACGCCACGGCATGACGTAGCGCAAGGCAAGCATCCACCATGGCAGCGGTAGCGCGAAGAGTAAGTCATCAAGACGGTAGCGGATAACCACGCGTTGGATACGAAACAAACGGCGGACGGCGAGCAGCTTCATGCGTTATCGCTGGGTTTGAGGAGGAGGGCAAGGCGCTCGAAACGCGCCTCGAGACGTTCAAGGTCTTGCTTGGTTTGGTCTAATTCGGCAAAGCGCGCTTGGGCTTCGCGGTGACCGACTAATGTGCGTGACTCTTCATTAAGGTAGTCGGCAAGGTTGTGCGTCAGGTTTGTCACGCTGTCGCGGGTCCAGCGAGCACTATTACGCAGGTGGCCGTTGAGTAGCGGGCTGGCAATAGGACCGAGCCAGCGCGAGAGTTCGTACTCCCAATCCAGTTCAAGGTCTTGCAACACGCCGACCAACTCCAGCAGCACCGCGCTGTCGCCGTCCAACTCAACGTCGGGTCCATGCAGCACGGCGGTTTTATCCTGGGTCATCGCCAAGCGCAGCAGCGTCGATGCTGGTGCCCGAAGGGTGCAGTCGGCTGCGGCTTCCCAATGGGTTGCCAGCATCAAACCTTCGTTGCTGGGCAAAATGAACAGCGACAACGAGGGACTACGGCAATCGACCGCAATCACTTTGCCCGTCAGACGTGCCAGACGTGGCAAGGCGGTGCTATCCATCCGTAGCACACGGTTGATGCCGTGTTCGACGCTAGCGAGCAAGCCCCTGAGTATCATCAGGGCTTGATGCCACGATGCAGGGCAACAATGCCTGCGGTCATGTTGTGATACGTCACACGATCAAAGCCGGCTTCTACCATCATCGATTTAAGGGTTTCCTGATTCGGATGCATGCGAATCGACTCTGCCAGATAGCGGTAACTTTCCGAGTCGTTGGTAATCAACTTGCCCATCAACGGCATGAAAGCAAACGAGTACGCGTCGTAGGCTTTGGACATCAGCTTGTTAGTCGGTTTGGAAAATTCCAGGACTAAAAGGCGACCACCGGGTTTGAGCACCCGAAGCATCGAGCGCAGCGCGTCTTCTTTATGGGTCACGTTTCGCAAGCCGAACGCGATGGTCACGCAGTCAAAATGATTGTCGGGGAACGGCAGTTTTTCCGCGTCTGCCTGGACGAACTTGACGTTGCCGGCCACGCCCAGATCAAGCAACCGGTCGCGACCGACCTTAAGCATCGAGGCATTGATGTCGGCCAACACGACTTCGCCTGTCGGCCCGACCAAGTGTGAGAATTTTTTCGTCAGATCGCCGGTGCCACCCGCGATATCCAGCACTCGATTCCCAGTCCTGACGCCAGACAACTCGATGGCAAAACGCTTCCATAACCGGTGCATGCCACCGGACAGTAGGTCGTTCATCAGGTCGTATTTGGCCGCTACGGAGTGAAAAACCTCGGCAACCTTCTCCGCTTTCTGGCTTTCCGGCACGTTTTTGAAGCCGAAGTGAGTGGTGGGTTCGGCATCGCTGCCTTTGCGCTGATCATTCATGTCGCTGTCACCGGAAGAGAATGCCAGCCATTCTAATCCCGGAGGCTGGCTTTGTCTTGGCAAGGCTTAATGTAAGTATAGTGACGCGCCGGGACCGATTGACGCATCCGACGTTAATTAAGTGCTGGCCGAACCTATGGATACAGGAGTCTTCGATGGCCCGAATTAGCGTTGAGCGTGCCCACGACCTGGGTCGTGAGGCAGCAAAACAGAAAGCCGAAATACTGGTTAAGAAGCTGGCCGAAAAATACTCGGTAGAGCCAAAGTGGTCAGGCGATACCGTCAAACTTGCGGGTTCGGGCGTCAGCGGCACGGTAAGTGTGTTTGATGAATGGATTAAAGTTGAGGTTGAAGTCGGCTTCTTGATGTCCGCGTTCAGCGGCACGATCAAGAGTGAAATCGAAAAAGCGTTAGATAAAGTGTTGGTGTGAGCCACACCGCGTCGCCCGCTTCCCGAATAAATTCGGTCCCACAGAGTGAACTGACCCCCTGTATGAGCTAAATCATTCGCGAAGAGGCTGGCAACGGCAGTGAATATCTTTTTGCTTCAACCTAGGGTGAGCATTCTAATTTTTCTGATTACTTTGGCCTTCATGCCCGCTAAAAATTCGGGCAGTTCCTCCAACCCTTGAGCGTGAGGTGCACCATGGCCAAAGTAACCTTGAAAAAGAAAGTCGAAGCCGAACAGGCGACCGGCCTTTCCGAAGTAAAACTGTATGCCCGCAAAATTTGGCTGGCTGGCTTGGGCGCCTACTCCAAGGCTGGTTTTGAGGGCGCGGAATACGTCAAAGATCTGATCAAAACCGGTGAAGGGGTCGAGCGCGAAGGCAAGAAAGTGGTTAATGAACAGATCGAAGCGGCCAACAGTGAGATTGATACCGTAAAAAGTGAAGTGAAAGGTTTGAAGGGCGAACTCGAAGTTCAATTCGAGAAAGTCGAGCATGCTTTTGACAGTCGTGTCTCGCGGGCCTTGAATCGCTTCGGAATTGCGTCTAAACATGATGTTCAGAGGCTGTCTGCTAAGCTCGACGGGCTGACGGCATTGCTTGAACGCGTTGCGCGTAAACAATAAGGAGAGCGGGATGGCTGGCAAAAAGAAAATCGAAAAAGAAGGCAGCTCGTGGATTGGCGAGGTTGAGAAATACTCACGCCAAATCTGGCTAGCTGGTTTAGGCGCTTACTCCAAGATCAGCAATGACGGAAGTAAGCTTTTCGAAACGCTTGTGAAGGACGGCGAGAAGGCTGAAAAGCAAACCAAGAACGGCGTCGACAAGCAAGTTGACGCTGCCAAGGCAACCGCTAAAACGGCAAAATCCCGTGTCGGCGATGTCAAAGACCTGGCGATGGGCAAGTGGAGCGAGCTTGAAGGTGCGTTCGACAAGCGCCTCAATAGCGCGATTTCTCGCCTGGGTGTACCGAGCCGTAACGAAGTCAAAGCGCTGCACAGCAAGGTCGATTTGTTGACCCGGCAGATTGAGAAGTTGACGGGTGCGGCGGTGGCCCCCGCGTCGAGAGCGGCTGCGACAAAACCGGTTGTTACTAAGGCAGCGGCAAAACCTGCGGCCAAGCCAGTGGCCAAAGCACCGGCCAAAATTGCAGCGGCCAAGCCCGCCACTAAACCTGTTCCGGCTAAGCCTGTAGCTGCCAAAGCTGCAGCTAAACCGGCTGCTAAAGCAGTAACGGCCAAGGCAGCAGCAAAACCGGCAGCCGCAAAAAAGCCTCCAACGCCAAAAGCGGCAACGCCCAAGCCTGCGGCTAAACCGGCTACAACCTCAGCCCCGAGCGCTTCAACCGCCCCGGCAGCAAATCCTGCGCCAGCCACGACCCCCGCGTCGCCGCCAGCCAGCCAGTCCTGATTTTTACGGGCTGCCCAAGCCCGGCCGTGTGGCCGGGCTTTTTATTGTTTTTTGCAGTATGTCTGTAGGAAAGATCTATCTGGTAATCAGAGACGTCCTACAAGTATCCAGGCCATTCCCGATATCCGTTAATAATTTCTCTCCGCACACTTTGGTTATCTTTCCGATGAGAAGAGATTGCCAATGTCCCAGGTCACCGCCCCAACCTTCACCCTAAGCGTCAAAGGTCTCGAAGATCCTCGCTTGCAGGTATTGGCGTTTGAGGGCGCAGAAGCCGTCAGCACGCCCTACGCCATC